>CAZWGZ010000218.1:0-2747 GCA_964633395.1 uncultured Rhodobacterales bacterium | reverse complement strand
TTAAATCATCCGTAGAAATATAATCACTAGTTCCATTAAATTGCATTAATCAAAATTCTCCAGTTTCTTTTATTAATTTAAATTAGATATTCCACTATGAATAGCAGAAAGGTATCCAGGTTCTACTTCATAGCATCCTTAAACTATTGAAGCATTATTTTTAAAGCAACTCAATATTGAGTTTAAAAAATATTTTTATTTTTTAATTTTAATCAAAAATATTAATGGGATTGAAAACAAACCAACCCAAAAATAAAGCCTGAAAGCATCTATATATCCAACCATTAAGCTTTGTCTATTTAATTCACTAGATAGTTTAGATATATTTAAATCATTTAATACATATGGCAATTCATTGAAGTTAATACCCTGATTCCATAATGAAACCATAGACCCAATTTCTGCAAAATTCACTTGTCCCATATGCAAAACGACAGCAACACTAACTGATATAAAAAAACTAGACCCAATATTTCTTATTAAATGGAACATAGCAGTAGCTTCTCCAAAGAATTTATTTGATAACGTGGCAAAACAGATAACGCTTATAGGTGGCCAAGTTAAACCTACTCCCAAACCTTGTACTAAACTAGCCCAAGCAATATAAGTAAAACTTACATTTATATCAAAAGTTGACATATAAAATCCAGAAATTGCTTGAATACCAAACCCAAAGAATATTATTATTCTTGGATCAACTCGGCCAGTAAATGCAATGATAGCAAAACCTAAAAATGTTCCGATGCCTCTTATCCCAAGTATTAAACCAATAATAGATTGAGGGTATCCTTTTAACTCTTGAAGCAATGGAGGAAAGATGACCATTGGAACAAAGTTTAACATCCCGAAGAAAAATATTAAAATTAAACCAACAGAATAGTTCCTATCTTTAAAAATGATTAAATTTATAAATGGTTTCTTTGAAGTCAAACTATGAATAATAAATATATAAAATCCTAATAAAATTATTCCAAATTCTATTAAAGTTTCCGTACTCTGAAACCAACTATTTCTTTCGCCTCTATCAAACATAATTTGTAAAGCTGCAACACAACTTGCTAGAGCTAGAAATCCTATCCAATCAAGAGGAACTCCTCCAGAAACAGGCTTTTTAGGAACCACTGCAATAACAGCTATAATAGCGCAAAAACCAAAAGGAACTAGTGTATAAAAAATCCATCTCCAATTTAATATTTCTCCAAGATAGCCCCCAATTGTCGGAGCAATAACTGGCCCTAAAATGGTACCCATACCCCAAATGGCCATGGCTAATGATATTTGTTTTTTAGGAAAAGCTGCTAAAACTAAAGCTTGTGATAAAGGTGGAAGTGGAGCGCCAAATACTCCTTGAGCCACTCTTGAAAATACTATTTGTTCTAGCGAGTTAGATAAACCACATAAAATAGACGAGACTATAAATCCAGAAACACTAAAAATAAGTATAGTTCTAATTTTTATTCTTGATGATAACCATCCAGCAAAAGGGGTGAATATTGCTGTAGCAACAATATTACCTGTAACAACCCATGAAATTTGATCTTGAGTTGCACCCATTGCCCCTCTCATATCAGACAAAGCTATAGAAGCTATTGTAACATTCATTGCGTAAAGCATTGTAACAAATGTTGCAGTGGCAAGAATAAACCATTTAAATGACTTATTAGTTTCAGAAATTATAGGATTAAATATCATCTAAAAAAGTTTTATAAAATTAGAAAAAGGCCTAATAATATAAGGAATAGGCTTTTCATATTTTGTATCTATAGTTACAAAAACAGACATGCCAACACGAAGATGTTTTTTTAATTCTATATTTTTATTTTTTATAATATTGCCAATAGCTAATCTTACAGGAACTCTTTGTACTACTTTTACCCAATTTCCAGATGAATTTTGAGGAGGTAATATTGAAAATTCAGAACCAGTTGCTGGACTTAAACTTTCAACTATTCCTCTCCAACTTACATTGGGATAAGAATCTGGTGTAAATATAGCAGATTGACCAATTGCTACATTTGTTAAATCAGTTTCCTTAAGATTAACTTCCAACCATGCCTTTTCTTCATCTACAATCGCAAATAATATTTTACCAACATTTATATATTCACCTTTTTCAATAGACATTTTTGCAATTGTACCGTCTTGTTTTGCATAAACAGTAGATCGAGAAATATCTAATTTAATTTTACTTAATCTTGTTAAATTTTTGAGATAAAGAGGATGTTTTTTAGAATTTAAATATTCATCTCCAAACAAGGTAGTTAGGATAGTTTTTACTTTTTCTTCAGATAGTTTTAATTCTTTTTTTGAGGATTTATAAAGATGTCGCGTATTTTCAATTTGATTATTTAAGGTAGCTAATTTAACATTTTCTATAGCTGATTTATATAAATACTGAACCTCTTCAAGTTTACTTTTTAAGCCTACACCATTTTTGACTAATATTTTAATTCTATTATATTCAGATTTATAATACTTCAGTTTCTCATTTGCTAAACTAATATCAATATTTATAACATTACTGACTCTTTTAATTTCTGACTTGTAAAATTTAGCTTTTTGTTTAGCAAGATTTACTTCGGCTTTAGCTTCATTTAACTTTGCTTTTCTATTCTCAATTTCTTGTTTTATTGTATTTAAGTTTTCTTGTTGTTCTAATAAATCTAGTTTTAATTTAGAAGTATCTAATTTAAATAATTTATCACCAACATTTACATTTTGATTGTCTTCAATATAAACGTCTACAA
>CAZWGZ010000217.1:0-2795 GCA_964633395.1 uncultured Rhodobacterales bacterium | reverse complement strand
CAAATTTACCAGCACCAATTATTCCAATTGATATTGGTTTTGGTCTGCTATTTAATAAAGTAAAAAGATTCATTCAATATTCCTAAAATTAATTTAGTATCATAATTAATTTTAAGATCATCGTGGTTATGTACGCATCCCCCCTTCATATTTTGACTAAATTAGTAGTGCTTCATGTTTGAAAGGTTTATTTCCCTTTTTTTAAATTTTAGTATAATTAAAATATGTTAAAAAAATTAAAATTTTAAATAGGATATGTAATGGATAATACAAATCATTACTCAATCTGCGATTTATTAAAAATATATCGTTTAAAAAAAATCTCTCCTGTTGAATATTTGCAAAATACTATTAAAAAAATAGAAAATATAAATCCTAAGCTTAATGCTTTTATTTCAATTGATAAGGAAACTTATACAAAACAAGCTAAATTGTCAGAGCAAAATTTTTTTAATAAAACAGAGAGAAAATTAGAGGGAATACCATTTGGAGTTAAAGACGTTATTGATAAACAATCTGAAAAAACATTAAATGGTTGTAAAAGTTTTTTAGATTCCATTATTAAAAAAAAAGACGCGGCGGTTGTTAAACATTTGATTGAAGAAGGCGCAATTTATGTTGGAAAATTACATACACATGAATTAGCTATAGGAGCACCTACGTTAAATGGTATGACTAAACCATCAAGTAATCCATGGGATTTAACTAAAACAGCAGGTGGATCGTCAAGTGGATCTGGTTCAGCTGTTGGGGGATTCCTTGTCCCTTTTGCATTAGGAACTGACTCAGGGGGATCTATAAGAAATCCAGCTTCTATGTGTGGCATTGTTGGGCTAAAGCCAACCTATAATTCATTAGTAATGGATGGTGTACAACCACTAGCAAAGACAATTGATAATGTGGGACCAATGGCTAGAAGTGGAAGAGATATATCGTTGGTTTATTCAGTTTTGAAAAAACAAGTTAAACAACATAGTAAACCAATAAAAGATCTAAAAATCGGTGTTATTGAGCATTTTTATAATACTGACTTCGTAGCAAATCATGAAGTTGGAACCTTGTTTGAGAATGCAATAAAAGTATTTGAAAAAAATGGTGCTCTCGTTTCTACAGTATGTGTGGATAATCTTAAAACGTTTCAAAGTGTAAATGGTATAATCATGGCAAAGGAAGGTTATTTGCAATTTAAAAACTTGATTGAAGAAGACAAAAAAATAATCGATGAAATAACATTCAATAGATTAAAAATGGGTAAAACTATCACAAACCAACAATATCAAACATCAATTCAAGATAAAAAAAAATTATCTTTTAAAATGAATTCAGTAATAAATAATTTTGACATTTTAATAACATTAACAAATTTGGATTTGCCTTTTGAACTAGGTAACATTAAAGAGATTGAAAAATACTATGCAAGGAATGCACGTTCACCATTTAACGTTTCAGGACACCCAAGCATTTCAATACCATGTGGTTTGTCTAAAAGTGGGTTACCAGTAGGGTTTCAAATAGTTGGACGAAATAATGAAGATAATTTGATAGCCAATATTGCAGACGAATTTATGAGAAAAATAAACTGGCATAGTATAATTTATAACAAAGTTTATAAAAAATTATATTGAGAGTTATTTCTTTAAATTAAATTCACTGTCATCCTAACATAAATTTATTTACTATTAAAAAATGAAGAATAGATATTGAGATAATTATATATTTAAACCTCACTGTCTTATTTAAAAAAAGGTTTTTTAATAAAATAGGAAAAGATATTGTGAAAAAAGAGAATGCTATTCTAGTCACGGGAAGCTCTGGGTTATTAGGAGTACCAATTGTAAAAACATTATTAAGGGATGGTTTTAACGTAATAGGTTTAGATCCAATAGATTTAAAAGAAAAACATAAAAACTTTGATTACTTTTGGAGTGATAATTTAGACATAAAAACAATTCACTTATGTTTAGAAAAATATAAAATTAATAAAATTATTCATGCAGGAGGAATTTCTGGGCCAATGTTGTTCAATGATAATCCTTATATTATCATAAATAATAATTTATTTTTAACTTTAAACTTAATTGAAGCGGTTAGATTATATAAAAAAGTAAATAGAGTAATTTTCTGTTCATCAATATCCGCTTATGGAGAATTAAATGAAAAAAACTTAGATGAGACACATAAATTTATGCCAAATAATCTTTATGGAGCAACCAAAGCGTCCTGTGATTTAATATTAGAACAATATTACCAAAAATATAAATTAGATATAATATCATTGAGATTATCAACGGTATATGGGTATGAAAGGAAAACGGATTGTTTTATTAACGATATGATAAAGGGTGCTCATACATCAAAAAAAATTACATTACCTTTAAAAGACGAACTTCACTGGCCATATATATATGTAAATGATTGTGTAGATAGCATTATAAGTTGTCTGTTTTTTGAAGGAAAACATGGATATTCATATAATATATCTGGACCTGATTTTCCATCATACAAACAAATATATCTAATAATAAAAAATTATTATAAAGATTTTGAAGTTAGTTTTAATAAAAACAAAAGTGAAGAAAGAGAACTATTTAGTATAGAAAAAATTAAACGCGATATTGGATGGTATCCAAAATATAATATAAATAAGGGGATTGATGATTTGATTAAAAAATTAAGAAACTAAGTCTTATTAAAAAAATTATATAAGATCCTTATATATTAAAATAAAAAATTTGATTTTAAATAGAATTAAATTCTATTTGCCTTCAAAAATTCTAATGTCTCTATCTGCTCCA
>CAZWGZ010000216.1:0-2810 GCA_964633395.1 uncultured Rhodobacterales bacterium | reverse complement strand
ATAGTTTTTATATAGTGCACATTTATGCTAATTATTTATTGATCGCTTTAGTGAGTCTTCACATCTTAGCTACGATTGCTCATCATGTTTTTTTTAAAGATAAAATCTTAAAGAAAATTTTTTAATAATATTGATTATTGGTTTCTTATTAGAGGATAAACTTTTGGACTTAGAAACTTAAGATTAGTTGCAATAATTAAAAATAAAGTTACTAACCCAATAATAAACCCTAATAAAATTAGAGATTTAAAATCAAACAGCCAATTCAGTTCGAATATATTTTCAATAATAAAATAAGAGCCTGTAGCAGCAAATAATATTGCAATAAAAATTACTGACATAAACATAATTAAAAATTCTATCACGGATGAAAAAATAATTTCTTTTTTTGAGAAGCCTAAAATTTTAAACACTAAATTTTGAAACTCTTTAACCTTTCCTTGAACCATTATTGCGCTTGATATCACAATTAAACCAATGATAATCGTTATCGCTGAAATTAATTTTACTGCTACAAATACCTGATTTAGAATAGCGGTTACTTTTGTTAAATAATCTGCAATTTTAATTATAGATATGCTTGGTAAACTATCGATCATATTGATTTCATTAAATTTATTAACATCGTTGAACTTTGCGGTAGCAAGATACTCATGTGGAATATTTTTTGCATACTGAGGATTAAATAACATTGCAAAATTTATACTTAAATCTCTGTAGTCAACATCTCTAAAATTAACAACTTCTCCATCAATTTCTTTTCCATAAATATTTAGAGTAAAAATATCTCCAATTTTAATTCCAAAATCTCTCGCCACTTTTGCATCTAATGAAATTTGTAATTGATTTGGCCTCATAAGATCCCACCAATCACCTTCAATAATTGGGTTGTCTTTTGGTGCAATATCTGACCAAGATGATCTCCTCTCACTTCTTATTACCCAATAACTATCATTGCTTGGTTTAATAAAAGTTTTGGGATCCTTTCCATTAATTTTAGATACTCCCGATGTAATTATAGGAACAACTTCTAAGTTTACATCTTTTTCCATACTTAAAATTTTTTGAACAAAAGTATCTTTCTCATTTTGTTGAATACCAACAAAAAAATAATCTGGTGCAATTTCAGGAATGGATTTACCTATTTCTCTTTTAAAATTAGTTCCCACCATTGCAAGGGTAAGCAACAAAGTCACTCCTAGTCCAAGAGACATGATGGTTATAGGTGTTATGCTTTTAGTTTGAGTAATATTTTTTATAGACACTTTTAATGGAATATTTGACTTATTTTTTAGTTTTTTTAACAAAAGAATTATTGTTCTCGATAGTAGGAAAAAAACTATTAAGCAGGTAAAAAATGCACCAAAGTAACTTAGGCTATAGCTTGGATTTGCAGATCCAATAGTAAACAACATTACTAATAAACATAACAAGACAAGGCTTAATATGATGGATTTCTTAGAATAGTAAAATTGTAGATTTTGAAAAACATTTCTAAATAAATTTGATGCCTTAATTTGATCAATTGCATTAATAGTTGGTATAGAAAATATTATTAAAACCAATAAACCAACAATAAAAACTTTAAAAAGATTAAATATTGAGAATAGTGGTTGAATACTTAAGCCTAAACCTTTTGAAATATAAATATTTGCAACAGGCACAAATAAAAAACTTAACGCAAATGAAGCTAGGGTTATTATTATAAGAAGAATAAGTAATTGAAGATAATAAATTTTTTTTATATCAACTGAGAAAAACCCTACAGCTTTTCTTACCGCTATAGACATATTGTTTTGGTTAATAAATGAAAGAAGAGTATTAGCTATTCCTATGCCTGCAATTAGCATCGCGCTAATTGATACTAATGATAAAAACTGTGAAAAGTTATTGATTATTCTCTTAAGTCCACTCGCTGAGTTTTCTGGATATCTTAAAATTACTTTTTGATCATCTTTAAAAATATCTTGAATTTGCTTTTTTAATTTTTGTGTATCATCGCTTTCATTAAATCGAACCTTATATTCATAATTTAAAAAACTACCAATATTCAATTTTATCAAATCTAAAGTTTGCTTTCCTGTTAAGGCAAAATCCCCAAAAGCAACAAAACCGCTTACATCAGGAACTGTTTTAACTATACCTGCAACAATGAAAACCTGGTCTTGAACTTTAATTTTTTCATCTATTTTTAGTTTTAATGATTTAAAGATATTTTCGTTGACCAGAATAGTATTGTTTTCTTTATGAATGCGATCAAAGGCTCCTTCAGGTTCGTATGTCACTGAACCATATAATGGATATTGTTCATCAATAGTTTTAATTCTAGTAAATAAAGATTGGTTATTTTGTCGATCCAAAGTTGAGATCATTGTACTAAATTCAACCATCTGTGAAACGGTTGCTATGTCTTTAACATTGTTAACAAGATCTAAATTTCCCTTGGATCTGTTGTAATCAATTTCAAGATCGCCTCCTAAAAGAGCTTTGGCATTATCATTGAGTTCTTTTTTTAAACTATCTTCAATGGTTAGGATTGAGCTTAAAATAAATAAGCTTATAAATAATGTAACAATAATACTAAAAATTTTTTTGAAATTTCTACTTAAATCTTTAAATGCGTATTTAATGATTAGCCCTAATTCATTTAATTTAATCAATTTTTCCATCTTTTATCTTTATTTTTCTTTGGGTCATATCTGCTAATTTTTCATCATGTGTAACCATAATTAAAGACGATCCTTCTTCTTTAACATAATTAAATAATATTTCAGAAATCATTGCAGAATTTTCACTGTCTAAGTTACCAG
>CAZWGZ010000215.1:0-2829 GCA_964633395.1 uncultured Rhodobacterales bacterium | reverse complement strand
TTTTATATGATAAATACTGATCTACTAATAGAAATGTTAAATTATTTTTTTTCGAAGGATAGATATACTTCCATGCCTGCTTTTATGAGGTAAAAAAACATCCCAAATAAATAAAGTCTTCATGAGATGGGTTGTTATTTTATAAAATAGGTTTGTGATTAAAAAATATTGTAGTATGAACATGTTAATTATAAATAAATAAATTACAGATATATATATATAAATTTTCTATAGAATATATGCACACATTTTAAAAAATTGGATGTTAAATGACAGAAGAAAAATTATTTAAATTTAGCGAAAACATATGGGCCGAACTTCTGCTATCAATTTTATTGGGTATTCCTCTAGGTTTTTGTGCTACTGGATTATATTAACATCGATTATTAACACAATTAAGAAATTGCATCCTTTTGGTATTAGTGTCCATTTAAATTCCTAAATTATATTAAATAACACCTAATTTGCTATACAATTTGTTTTGCAACCTTCTTTAGATTCATATTTTTTTAAATAACATATAAATATTTACATGTTATAAAATAAAAACTGCTGTCTGAGTAAAAATTTACGACCTTATAAAGTACCATTCCACCTCTAGTTGCTCCTTCTATGCCTCTATTTCTCAAAGATTTATTATTGATTAAGCATACATTTTACTGGCCTGCTACATCTAACCTGCGTCAAAATATGAAGGTATTTTATTATAGTTTTTTGATTATTTTTAATAATGATTATATTAAAATTCTTGTTTAAATTGAAATGATTTTTGGCATGCATTTGAGGGTTGAAATATTATTACATCTTTACCTTTTGATTGTCGTCTATAAATACATTTAAAACTATCTTTCTAGTCATCTTTAATATTTACTTCAGTTTTTCGAAGTCTTCATAATTTTTATATTCTTTAGATAAATTTTTCACTTACCATAGATTTTATGTCAACTAATCTAAATCAACAATCATTTGTTAATAAGAATGCCTGATTACTTTATTATTTGTTTTAAATAAGAGTTGGGTTTAATGGGGTCAGCATCTTTATTAAAGTAAATTCCTGATATTTTTTTTATATCATAAAGCATCTAGATTTGTTCAATTTTTGATACGTAGTTTTTTACTGTGATATGAAAAGCCTAAAATTTTACATTTAATTTAATAAAATTGTAAATTTTAAAAAAACTTAACATATTAAGTGACATTGTATCAAAATGATAATAAATAAGTATTTTAATAATTTATAAAGTTGTGATTTAAATGCTTTTTTGGAATTATAAATCTAATTATTTATATGAAATTTATTTAAATTTATTTGATAGTGACTTTGCAACAGAAAAGAAAAAAATAATTCTTAAATCATTATTTGTTGGAGAACATTTTTCATGGAAAATTATTGCTATTTCAAAGTTATGTTTTAAAGAATATAAAAAAAATAATTTCAAGAAAGTTACTAAATTTAAAAAAATAAATAAAAAAATTTTAAGACATAAAATTAACATTTCTCAAACGGCTAAAATACTTTTTTCAAAAAAATTTCCAGCTAAAGATTTTTGGGAAATTATAATTGAAAATGAAAAAACACATTTAATTACAAAAGAAGAACGTGATAGTAAAGAGTACTTTTATATAGATATTCCTATAGAAGGCGGATATTTTTTAAATCAAAATTCTAGTTTTGAATACTCTACAAAAGAAGAGTATTTTTTAAAAATACTAGATAAAGAAAAGATAAAGTGGAAACAACAAAGTCTAATTTTAAAAGATATTAAATAAATGTTTTATAGATTTATTACCTAATAACTTGATTATATATTCAATATTTCTATTAACCTTCCTAAAAAATGTTTTATCCTTACCTTCAACTTTAAGCTTTCAATAAGTAGACAGGGCTAGAGATTATAAAGGTGCATTGAATTACTATTAATAGGTGGCTTTCTAAAATCAATAGGTTGAGCAGAAATTTCCAACTTAGATAATCTGATAGAAGTCTAATACTCATCAAGCTTTTGAAAGAGTGATTTGCTAGCACAAATCACTGAAGCATTTGATTTGGTTTTTAAACAAATAACAATACGGTCACTCTTATAATATGACTTCACATCACAAGGAACACGCTTGATAAAATAAAGTTTATCACGCTTTTTATACAAGTAAGAAACATTGAAATGATTAACAGTATTCACACCAAATCTGCTGCACACCGTATGTATATATCCCCATTACCTCAAAGCCCATGCCTAGGGTAGGACATTTAGTGGCGATTATATTTTATAAAAGACGTCACTGATGCAATATTATCATAAAGTTTTCTAGCTTGTTTGTTGGAATCTTGAGTAAGCCAATAAACAGTTGAAGTTTTGTTTTTGTCTGCATCTGAATAAACGGCTTCAATGAGTGCACGTCCAACACCAGTTCCTCGTAATGCTGGTAAAACAAACAAATCCTGTAAGTAGCAAACGTCTTCTATTTTCCAATTATGTGGATGATAAATAAAATGAACTAACCCGATAAGGTTATTTCCTTCATTTGCAACAAGAGCATTTTGAGAGAGGTGATTGCTTGAAATCAATCTTTTAAACGTAGTTTCATAGATTATATCTTCTAATGGGCTTTGATAAAATTCTAAGTATTGACCCCACAACATTTTCCAATTTATGAAATCATTGTCAGATAATTTTCTTATTTCAAATGACTTAGTTTTTTTCATCAAATTAAATAATACCCTATCAAAATACCAATTAGTAACCCTTCTAAAAAACCAAGCCAAATTATTTGATAGTTAGACAAACCAGTATATTTTTGTACTTTTTCAATTAGAGTAATATGCCATTT
>CAZWGZ010000214.1:0-2873 GCA_964633395.1 uncultured Rhodobacterales bacterium | reverse complement strand
GCTTTAAGTCCTTTGAATGGTCCATCTTGATTTAATTTTAATTTTTTGTCACCTGCTCTTTGATAACCAGTTAGTGCACTCATATTACCAGCTTGAATATTCTGCTTTACATTAATTCCAAAAAATTGCCATGCACCATAAACTGTCAATGCTCCTATATTATCTGGGCCACTCATAGCTTGTTTTATATAGTTTATACCCAAGTTCTTATTTCCACCAACATCTCGTAAGTAATAATGAATTAATCCGTAGGCAAATAATGCATCAGCTTTAAGTTGTTTTTTATTTTTACTAAAACCTACTTGCATCGCAGATATTGCTTTAATAGTTGCTAAATCTTTGATATTTCTTTTTTTAATAAAATTATTAAAAAGTATTTCAATTTCTTTAGTTTCAAAGGCGCCTTCAAATGTTTTTAAAGAAGAAACATATGGGTCATTGTTTTTATTCGGAATAGTATTTATTATTTTTATAATTTCACTTTGTTTTTTACCAAAATCATTTTCAACATCTACATTGTTTCCTTGTGGAAGATTTTTAATTGTTTGAGGTATGTTAGGTTCACATATTCCTTTAGCTAATTTTGTATTTCCATTTGAGCTAGATGAGTTGCTTTCAACTGTATTTGCTGAAATATTACCTTTATTTTGACTAAGTCCCTTTAACATTCCGCCTAATGGATTAGAGCCTGTGTTATTTGGAACGTTTAGTTTGCCTCCAATATCTTTCTGGATCTTGTCTGTTAAAGATTTTAAATCAAATGCATATGCATTTTGAATCAATCCCATAGTCAGGCATACAATTAAACTTATTTTATAAAACTTTGACATTATCTTCTCCTTATTAATTTAAATTATTTAAATGCTCCAGAACTAGTTCCTGAACCTTTAAATCCTCCTTTTTTACTACTACCTGAACTCTTATTAGTAGTAGTTATTTTATTAGAATTTTCCTTAACTTTGGCATTAGATTGCCCTTGTTTATAACCTTTTTGAAAAGATGATTTATCTTTTTTAGTATCTTCTATTGCTTTGTTATAACCAGCTTTAACTCCCTTAGATCTCTGATTTTCTTTAATCATTTCTTGAGTTACTCTAGCTTGAGAAGCTTCCATTATTTGAGCTTGTCTTACAGCTTTAGATGAAATGCCATAAACTGCCACATACATTGCTTGTCCAGAAATTGGATGAGTATATTTTTTTAATTTCAATCTAGACATACCTTGAATGTCTAAGTCTTTAACTTTTTGTGAAATCGTTTCAGCAAAGCTACTTACAGATTGATTTTCTGTTTCACCTACATTTCCAGAAGTTACCTCTTGAAGTTTAGCTTTAGCAGATCTTTTTGATTCAGCTTCTGAAAACAAGACAAAAGAAATCTGTTTTTGTGCGCTAGTTTCAGCTTCTCCTTTTGCTTTTCGAGTTGCACCAGAAGATTTGCCTTTTAAGGCACTTGAACCGATAGAAAGAAGCCAAAAATTACCTTTATCATCAAAAAACTTTCTTACACCTTGTGCAGTTGACCAGTCAGTATTATTTACAAAATCTTTTACAGCAATATCACCTGGTTCATAAGATACTTCTTGTCCAGAATATAAAGCTCGCGTTCTTTGCTCTTCTTTAATTGTCCAAATGCTTACTATAGTTGTAGCGTATTGTTCACCATCCCAAGATTCAAAACTTGCAATAGGAACTAGTCCTACAACATTCATTTTAGAAAAAGTTTCTATTGAACTTACATTTTCTTGTTGAAGCGAACCTCTTAATGTTTCAAGTTCAGTTTTCAAACCATTAAGATCATTTTCAGTCGCTTCTAAATCAGTTCTTGCTTTTGATAAATTATCTTTTGTTTTTTGTTCAATTTTATTTTCATCAAAATTTGGATTAATTTTTTTTATAGTAGCAATAATACCTTCTTTAGCTAAAACAGCAAAATCAACACCATCTAATTTAGCTGCTTCCGCTTTATTTGCTTTCATAAGAGCTATTTTATAATTTCTAAAGGCTTTATTAACTTTATCTCTAGTAGCTTGCATTTTATCATCAAATTCTGTTGAAAAAGGTGATTCAGGCAAAGTAATGACATCTTCCGCAGACATGGTAATTCTAATAAATTCTATAAATTGTCTTTTTGCGTCTAATGAGGCCTCTGATGCTTTAATTCTTCTCATAGTTATAAAGTCTGGGTTGCTTGCTGGATCTGGTTCTGGAAGAACTGCTGTACCTACTGCAACAAACAATCCATCATTATCTCCTTCAGTTAATCCTGCTTCATCTAAAAAATTAGCAGCTAAATCCTCAGAAGTTTCTGCTTCACTGTATAAAGGTAATTCTGATTTTTGTGTATTTTCAATTACTTCATTAACTGTAGTTGTACCTTCGTTATTTTTTTTAAATTCAGCGGCATAACTATTGAATGGTAAAAATAATAATATACATAAAAATATTTTAATTTTTTGTTTCATATGTAACTCCATTTTATAAAACTGTTTCTAGAAATTGTTTTTGTTGTTTGTTATAATTTGTTAAAATTTTTATCTTTGACAGTGAATAAGATTTAAGGGCTTCTGTGTATTGACTCATATCGTTTAATTGAAGAGCGATAGAAATTTCAACTCTACTAACAAACAAAGCTTCTTTATACAGTTTTTTCGCTCTTAAACATGCCGAATAGTAGTTCCATAATTTAAATGTTAATGGGCTTTTAGATAAAGCTTTTTCAATACGTAATATAATACCCTCAAGATCTTTTCCTTGTGAGAATTGATTGTCTATTTTAGACATATCTATCGAAAAAGGTTTCGATAATTCTTTTTGAAATCTTAAAAAGCCATTGCACTTGCTAAGTGAATCCAAAATAGTAGATTTACCAAT
>CAZWGZ010000213.1:0-2874 GCA_964633395.1 uncultured Rhodobacterales bacterium | reverse complement strand
TTTATAAATTAAATATCATCTTATATCATAAGATTATAAAAATTTAAAGGATAATGTATTGTCTAAAACCACATACCCTATTTTACCTTTGAGAGATATTGTAATATTCCCTCATATGATTGCACCTCTTTTTGTTGGAAGATTAAAATCAATTGCAGCTCTTGAATCGGTAATGGATCAAAATAAAGAAATAATACTTATTACTCAAAAAAAATCGTCTGTTGAAGATCCTGAACAAAAAGATTTATACCAAACTGGGACTATTGGAAATATTTTACAATTATTAAAACTTCCAGATGGAACAGTTAAAGTTTTAATAGAGGGAAAACAAAGATGTTCAATAAATAAAATATTGAAATCAACGCCTTTTTTAGAAGCGGATATTCACTTAATTAATGAACCTAATTCTTCGAAGGAAGATAATATAAATTCAATTGAAATATTGATTAATGTGTTTGGTGAATATGTAAAACTTAATGGAAAAATTAATTCTGACGTAGTTACAACTATTTCTGAAATAAAGGACCCTAGTATTTTAACTGACACAATTATAAATAATTTACTGCTTAATATTAAGGATAAGCAAAGTTTTCTTGAAATGGTTAATCCATATAAAAGAGTTGAAAAACTTATTATTAAGATAGAAACAGAATTAGATATTTTAGATTCAGAAAAAAAAGTACGTGGCCGTGTGAAACGTCAGATGGAAAAAACACAACGTGAATATTATTTAAATGAACAGTTAAAAGCGATCCAAAAAGAACTAGGTTCTTCTGAAGATGGTAAAAATGAATTTGATGAAATAGAAGATAAAATTAAAAAAAATGGTTTAACTAAAGAAGCTAAAGAAAAAGCAAATTCTGAATTAAAAAAATTAAAAAATATGGGTCCAACGAGTTCAGAGGCAACTGTAGTTAGATCATATATTGATTGGTTAATTTCTCTCCCATGGAAAGAAAAAAATAAGATAAAAACTGATATATCTAAGGCAAGAGAAATATTAGATAATGATCATTATGGTTTAGATAAAGTTAAAGATAGAATTATTGAATTCCTTGCCGTTCAAAAGAGAACTAAAGAAATCAAAGGTCCAATTCTATGTTTAGTTGGTCCTCCAGGCGTAGGTAAAACGTCTTTAGGAAAGTCAATTGCTTCTGCCACTGGAAGACAATATATTAGAATGGCCTTAGGTGGAGTTAGAGATGAAGCAGAGATCAGAGGTCATAGAAGAACATATATAGGATCCCTTCCTGGAAAAATTATACAAGGTATGAAGAAAACTTCGAGTGTAAACCCGTTGTTTTTATTGGATGAAATAGATAAGTTGGGAGCCGACTATAGAGGTGACCCATCTTCAGCTCTATTAGAAGTGTTAGACCCTGAGCAAAATAAAACTTTTCAGGATCATTATTTAGAAATTGATTATGATCTCTCTAAAGTTCTTTTTATAACTACTGCTAATACTTTGAATATACCTCAAGCATTATTAGATCGTATGGAGATAATTAGACTTGCTGGTTACACTGAAGATGAAAAATTACAAATAGCAAAAAAACATTTAATTAATAAACAAATGGAAAATTGTAAACTTAATGATAGTGAGTTTTCTATAGATGACGAATCTGTTCTATCCATAATACAATCTTACACTAGAGAAGCAGGTGTAAGAGGACTTGAAAGACAATTATCTAAGCTAACTAGAAAAGTAGTTACTTCAATAGAAAAAAATGAAACTAAATCAGTTTCTATTTCAAAAGATAATTTATCTGATTTTCTTGGTATTCCTGTGTATCAAAGACTTGAAATTGAAAAATTAAGTCTTGTAGGTATAACCACTGGTCTAGCTTGGACTGAGGTAGGTGGAGAATTGCTGTCTATTGAAGCTGTAAAAGTTAAAGGAAAAGGCAAAGTATCTGCGACGGGCAAACTTGGGGATGTTATGAAAGAGTCAGTCCAAGCTGCTGAATTTTTTATCCGATCCAGAGCATTGTCTTTTGGACTTAATCCAATTGAATTAGAAAAAATTGATATTCATGTTCATGTTCCAGAAGGTGCTACTCCTAAAGATGGACCTTCAGCAGGCGTTGCTATGGTAACGAGTATAGTGTCTGCACTTACAGAAATTAAGGTAAAGAGTACTGTTGCAATGACAGGAGAAATTACATTACGTGGACGAATACTTCCAATTGGAGGTTTAAAGGAAAAATTATTAGCTGCTAAAAGAGGTGGTATTAAAACTGTTTTAATTCCAATTGATAATAAAAAAGATTTAGCAGAAATACCTGATAATATTAAAAATGAATTAGAGATCATACCTGTTGCTATGATTGATGAAGTTATTTCAAATGCCTTAGTATCCAAACTCGAAGCACTGACTGACTTAGAAGATAATAAATTAAATGTTTCGAATAAAACTCAAGTAAATGATGAAACTAATATATCACATTAATTTAAAAAAATTTTTTCTAATTTCTTTGATTAATTTAGATTTATTTACTAGAGTTATTTTTAAGAATAAGTTATATCAGTAGTTAAAGTATTATAATTAAATTAATTTTTCTAAGGAGGTACGTATGAATAAGAATGAACTAGTTGCAAGTGTTGCAGATGCATCAGGGCTATCAAAAGTAGACGCTGCTAAAGCAGTAGAAGGTGTTTTTGAATCAATTACTGGAGCTTTAAAATCTGGTGGTGATGTTCGTATAGTTGGTTTTGGAACTTTCTCTGTAGCTGATCGTGCAGCAACAACTGGAAGAAATCCAAGAACTGGAGAAGCAATTCAGATAAAAGCCTCCAAGCAGCCTAAATTCAAGGCAGGTAGTCCTTTAAAAGAAGCAGTTAATAGTTAAAATATATAAATAAATTATATTTTAA
>CAZWGZ010000212.1:0-2896 GCA_964633395.1 uncultured Rhodobacterales bacterium | reverse complement strand
TGGAGCTGGTTGATTTCCTCCAAGGTCAGTATGTCTAGGCTTCCCTGGGGAGATATGAGGGCGTCGATGGTGTGCATATAGATCCTTAGCCGCAATGGCCTTGTGTTGGGCGTGTTGAATTTATTGTAAGCGTTTAACCACCTAGCATAGCAGAGAAAAAGACAAACGGAAGGGCTTTTAAAACAAACATCTGGACCCATTAATAAAATATCCGAGTTACACATTCCTAAGGTCGAATCCATGAGTGAAGAAACAAATAAACTAGAATGGCAGGTGATTGGCCAATTAGTATCGAGTATTCAAGTTGAACAACGACGCGCCAGGCGCTGGGGTATCTTCTTCAAAAGTGTCACGTTTATTTTTTTGTTCAGCGTATTGGGCATCGTGGATAATTCACTAATTATGATTTAAGAGATAATTTAATTTCTACCTGACCTCTTCTCTTTTCTCCATCAAAGGCTACGAAGAACAAAAATTAGGTAACAACGAAAATGTAA
This sequence comes from uncultured Rhodobacterales bacterium, assembly GCA_964633395.1. GTDB lineage: Bacteria > Pseudomonadota > Alphaproteobacteria > Puniceispirillales > Marisalimonadaceae > CAJJBL01. The sequence goes on along the minus strand of CAZWGZ010000212.1, from coordinate 2,399 downwards.
TTCGTTTTACGGATAAAAAATTCTGGCTATAGAAAATAAACTGTATAAGATTTTTAAAGCGTTACATTACTAATGTAGGCAACTTAAGTGAAATCAGAACGAAAATTTACTAGGGAGAACGACATGTCCGCTTCAGAGTCAAACAAAGCAGCGATAGCTGCAAATAGAAAGACAATTTTTAATATTGAGTCCAATGTTTTGTCAAACAAGGCACTGGTTTATCAATCACGTTCCATGATTGAAGAAAATCGCCTGATGATTATGAGTAATTATTCGGCCGCATTTATGGGCAACCGCCAGCTGGCAAATGCGAATACGGATGAAATATTTGCAAATAGGTCTGCGATCCTTGGCGCAATGGATGCTGATGGCCCTGTGCAGGAAAACTATGTAGCGGCGCAAACAAACAAGTCTTCTTTAGATTATCTTGCGCACCGCTCCAAGCTAAACAGTTCCGTATTGGAGATCAGCGCAAAAATGGCTGACATCAATGCTCAATTGGTAGCCGTAAACCAAGAGATAATGGCTGCCAATCAATCCATTGTTGAGTTTAATTTTGTGCAAATTGTCAAGAATAGCGAAATGTTAAGTGGCGCATTGCGGCCATCAGAGGCGACGGTGGAAAGTAATGCAGCCCTAATTGCCGGAAATACCGCTGCAATGGCTGATTTATCAGGAAATGTTGAGAAGAACCATGCAAAAATGGAAGAAATTCTTGAAACCTCTGCTTCAAATGCAAGCAAGCTAATGGCTAACAAAGACCAAATTAATGAGCGTCGCGTTGCCATTATGGAAAACCGTAAGGGTATTTTGGCCAATAAGCAAAAAATTGGTTAATCTTTGTAGGACTGTTCGCTAAGTTTAATAAACTGCTTGCCAAGCTTTGCATGTGCGTCTGTTGCCGTCATACAGCTGGCGTAGTGCTGAAGTTTGCTTGCACATAATGATTTATTTGATCAACCAAGTCATTTAATAAACTATTATGAGTGTAATTTATTTTATTTTCATTCTACGCTGATTGCAGCTCAAGTTTTATATGCTAAATGTAAAAAGGAAACTTTATAATGAAATTATTAGTAACAATGATATTAATATTTATTTTAAAATTATAATATATAAACAGACGATTAAAAGGAAATAGAGAGCAGTTTTTTCAAGTTTGCTCTAGATTGGAGTCAGATGTGAAACAGTTTTTAAAATCTTTTATATATATTGTTATATTGATAATATCTCCCTCTTTAAGTTTTAGTGAGACTATAAATCTAAAGCTTTCTGAAAGTAAATATGGTCCTTCAAATGTTCCAGTTGAGTTAATGTTTCCAGAAAAACCTATTAAGAATCCTATACCATTAATTATTTTGCAGCATGGAAGCGTAAGGGATGCTGGACACGTATCTGATGGAATTGTTAAAACAGATGTTCAAATGAAAAATCTTGCACAATCCTCTTTGAAAAATGGTTTTGCAGTGGCTATAATAGATGCATTTTATAAAAAAAATATTAAAGCTAGTCAAAAAACAAAATTTCCAGAAGCACAAGTTTATGCAAAACAAGTTGCTTCTCATTTGTCAAAAAACTCTGAATTAGACTCAAATAATTTTTTTTATACTGGGTTTAGTTATGGTGGGCATGCAGCATTAATGTTGATGAATAATTTAGAATTTGGAGATAACAAAAAATGGGCAGGCATTGTAGCTTTAGAACCCCCTTGTAATATTTTTCATGAACAAAGAAATTTTGGAACGCCCTTACTAGTTCTTAAAGGTGGAGAAAGTCATTATGAACCAAAACCATGTAAAACTATGGTTGATTTGTATATTTCTGCAGGAGCTGATGCTTATTTAAAAGTTTTTCCAAAATCAAATCACTTTTTTAGTCATAATGGTAAAATTGTGAAAGGGGTTGCATTTAATGGTTGTGGTGATAATCCTGTAATTATAGGAATAAGAAACAGTTTGCAATTTCTTGATGGGAGTATGGCAAATCCAAAAATTATTAGAAAGAAATGTTTTACGAAAACGGGTGGTTCAGGTAAATCAAGAGAAGATTTGAAATTAGCTATAAACAGTTCAATAAATTTTTTTAAATCAAAACTTAATTAAATTTAATTTAATTTAATTATAATAATTTTGTAGACTAAATTATAAACTTAAGAATAGTGATGATTTATTATTTAGTAAAATTAGATAGTTACACAAGATAGATGGACGGTCCTCTCCGCCATTTATCTTAAAAACTCTTTTTAATTTTTATTTGGGATTTGAGCGTGAATTTATCTGATCATGTTTGTTTTGTATGCTTTTTGGCCACATACTTTTTATATAAGACAAAGAAGCAATAATTTCTTTATCGTTTAGTATTTCTTTATAAGCGGGCATGTTATTTGGATATTTTTCTCC
>CAZWGZ010000211.1:0-2922 GCA_964633395.1 uncultured Rhodobacterales bacterium | reverse complement strand
CTTTAGCTTTTGTTTCAGCAGGTTTAGCTACTACTTTAGCTTTTGTTTCAGCAGGCTTAGCTACTACTTTAGCTTTTGTTTCAATAGGTTTAGCTTCTGCTTTCTTTGGTGCTAGTTTAGATCCACCTGTTTCAGCTATTTCTACAATCTTTAATAAAGTAAGGTTTTGTTTATGACCCTGTTTACGACGACTATTCTTTCTTCGTCTTTTATAGATCATGGTTATTTTAGGTCCACGCGTTTGCCTAATTACCTGAGCCATTACTGCGGCATCACTAACTAAAGGAGTTCCTAAAGTGACTTTTTCACCTTCTCCAATCATTAATACATTATCAAGAACAATTTGATCTCCATCATTTGCGCTTAATCGTTCAACAAGTACTACGTCTTCTTTTTCTACGCGATACTGTTTTCCACCGGTTTTTACTACTGCATACATTTTTTCTATTCCGATTTTTTTGAAATTAAAGATATTGATTAATTTTAATGTAATATCTTATATCAAATTATAATGTTAATTAGTACGGGGAATATAGCCTTACAGGATAATCTGTCAAGCTTTTACATCAGTACTTATGCTTAGAACCTTAAATAATTTATTCTATGATAAATTAAATTATTCATTTATTAATAATGCAGGGTCTAGACGTTGGTTAAACCAGTTAATCCTCCAATCTAAATGTGGACCAGTAGATCTTCCAGTGGAGCCAACTTCAGCTATTTTTTGTCCTTTCAAAACCTTATCACCAACATTAACTTTAATTTTAGATAAATGAGAGTAAACAGAAATTACACCATGACCATGATCTAACATTATAGTGCCACCAGTAAAGTATAAGTCATTTTCTGCCATTCTAACGATAGAATCAGTTGGAGATAAGACAGGTGATCCATTTTTTGCAGCTATATCTACTCCATAATGAGGCCTTCGAGGTTTTCCATTAAGAATTCTTTGACTTCCAAAAACTCCAGAGATGATACCTTTATTAGGCCAAATAAATTCTTGAAAAACATAGTTAATGTCACTATTTAAATTTCTAATAAGTTTGATGGATTTGTTTTCTCTATTAATTCTGTCATAAAAAGATTTTGGTGGAGTAACCATTTTTTTTTGAAGGCCATTAATAATTTGAGTGTTATATTTACGTTTTGTTATTTTAAATGATTTTTTTAACCATTTTTTATCATGAATCTTTAATTCAAAATAAGCATTTTCTTTGTAATCCCTTCCAAAGCCTATAACAAAATTACCATTAGTGTCTTTACGAAGAATTCTATTTTCAAATTTTATTTCCTTATCAGGAAATATTTTTCCTTTAACTAATCCACCTTGAATAAAATTTCCTTGAAGGTTAACCATTGTTTGCTCAAAATTAAGAGTTAATTTCTTTTCTGCAGAACTTGGATTAGTTTTTATAAAAAGAATGCATGCAAAAATAATTAAAACTGAGTAATTGATTTTGTTAATAAAAAAAATATTTTTCATAAATTTTAACATTACTTATCTTTTGATTTCAGGAATTAACCCTTTAGGAGCAAACCTTAACGTTATTAATAATATTAAACCCATAAACATAAGTCTAATATGAGCAGCATTTTCTAATAAATGATTTTTAACTATACTTGTATCTGACATGTTTGAAGTTATAAATGATAAAAACCATAATCCAAGTGGTTCAGCTTCAATCCAAAAAAACCAAATTAAAAAGCCCCCAATAATAGAACCAAAGTTATTCCCAGAACCTCCTACGATTACCATAATCCAGACTAAAAAAGTATATCTAAGAGGTTGATATGAAACAGGTGTGAATTGACCATCAAGAGTTGTTAACATAGCACCTGCAATTCCAATAATTGCAGATCCAATAATAAAAACTTGTAAGTGCCTTCTTTTGATATTTTTACCCATTGCGTTTGCTGAAATTTCATTATCTCTGATAGCTCTCATCATTCGTCCCCATGGTGATTTGAGAGCAACTTCAAGTAGGTAGAAAATACATATTAAAGTTATTATAAATAAAAAAGAATATGATAATTTTACAATTATAGAAGACATTTCGGCTAATGAGAATTCTAACCAATTTGCTATTTCTATGACCCATTCTTTTGATTGCAATTCAATTTCATAGGGAACAGGTCTTGGAAGACCATTTACGTTTTTAACACCTCTCGACAACCAATCTTCATTCTTAAGTAAATATATTATAATTTCAGAAATTCCTAAAGTTGCTATTGCTAGGTAATCTGATCTAAGGCCTAAAGAAATTTTGCCAATTATAAATGCAGCCATTGCTGCTAAACAGCCTCCTATTGGCCAAGATATTAATATAGGTAAATTCAAGCCTCCTAAATAACCTGTTTTCGCTGGTTCAATTGCTTCTATAACTTCTATTGACGGATCCAGTAAATATCTCATCAAAAAATATCCAAAAATTATAATGAATGCAGAAATAAAATATTTAATCTTATTATTAAATTTAGTTTTTCTCCAGATTAATACAGATAGAATTATAGATGTAATAAAAATAATTATTCCAACTACAATATAAAAACCACCTAATTCCCATGCGTTATTTGTAGGAGGCATTGATATAAGGATATTTGCCAATCCTCCCAGAGCAGCAAAGCCCATTACTCCAAAATTAACAATTCCTGCATTACCCCATTGAATATTAATACCTAAAGACATTATAGAAGATATAAGACACAAGTTAAAAATAGTTAAGGCAACGTTCCAACTTTGAAAAACACCTACTAGTGTAAGCATTATTGCCATACAACTAAATAGAAAGATTATACGTTTTTTATCATGCATTATTTCAAACTTTTGGTTTAAATTTAAATTATTTTACCTTTGTAAATCCCAGTAGGTTTTATTAATAGAACTAATACAAGTATAATAAAAGATACTGCTATTTTATA
>CAZWGZ010000210.1:0-2931 GCA_964633395.1 uncultured Rhodobacterales bacterium | reverse complement strand
TTTTATCTTTAACATTATTTATTGCATTTTCTTCAGCATGAGGTCTGCCTGTAAAAGATGTTCTCCCTCTTGCAATAATAATATTATTTTGAACTATAACACAGCCTACAGGAGGATTTTTACCAGATGATCCTCTAGATCTAAATCCTTCTAAAATAGCCTGTTTCATCCATTTTTTATCAGTATCTATCATTTTAAATATAAATATAAATTAGTTTTTAATTTCTTTTTCAACAAACTTTCCAAAATCACTAGCTTCTCTAAAGTTCCTATAAACTGATGCATACCTGATATAAGCAACATTATCAATTTGGGCTAAAGCATTCATAACTAATTCACCAATTAACTTAGACGGTATTTCATTGTCCCCAGTAGCTTCTAATTGTCTTACTATAGCGTTTTGAGCTCTTTCAACTGCATCATCATCGGTATCTCTTTTTCTGAGTGCCATGAGCATAGATTTTGATAATTTGTCTCTTTCAAAGGGAGATTTTTTACCATTCCTTTTAATTACAATTAAATCTCTTAATTGAATTCTTTCAAAAGTAGTAAATCTAGATCCACAACTAGTACATAACCTTCTTCTTCGAATAGAGGCTCCGTCATCACTAGCCCTAGAATCTTTTACTTGTGTATCTTCTTCTCCACAAAAAGGACATCTCATACCTAACTCCTCTAAGTTAATATATTGGAAATTTAAGACATAAATTTAAAACTTTTTTATTTACCAAAAATTCTATTTTATCATTAGACTTATTATTTTCAAAACTATCTAAAACATCTGCAATAAAATTACCAATTAATTTAAATTCATTTACACCAAAACCTCTTGTAGTTGCTGCAGCAGAGCCAAATCTGACGCCTGATGTAACTGCAGGTGGCAATGGATCAAATGGAACTCCATTTTTATTACAAGTTAAACCTGATCTTTCTAAAGCAGCTTCGGCATTAGTACCTGTAATATTTTTATCAATTAAACTTAATAAGACAATATGATTATCAGTTCCTCCAGAAACTATCGTATAACCTCTTTCAATTAAGGTACTTGAAAGGCAATTTGCATTAAGCACTATATTTTTTGCATAAAGTTTAAACTCATCAGTTAAAGCTTCTCCAAAACCTGCAGCTTTTCCTGCAATAACATGCATCAAAGGCCCACCTTGTAACCCTGGAAAAACTGCAGAATTAATTTTTTTAGAGAGAGTTTCATTATTTGTCATAATCATCCCTCCTCTTGCAGCTCTTAATGTTTTATGCGTAGTTGTTGTAACAACATCTGCGTATTCGATAGGGTTAGGATGAACACCACCTGCAACCAACCCTGAAAAATGAGCCATGTCAACTAATAAAAATGCACCTACTCGGTCAGCTATTTCTCTAAATTTTTTAAAATCTATAATTCTAGAATATGCAGATCCACCAGCAATTATTAATTTTGGTTTATGAATCAAAGATAATTCTAAAACTTCTTCAAAATCAATTAAAGAATTATCTTTTCTTACTCCATATTGTATCGAATTAAACCACTTACCTGATAAGTTTGGTTTAGCTCCATGTGTTAAGTGACCTCCGGCTGCTAAACTCATACCAAGTATAGTATCGCCAGGTTTTAAAAGACTTAAAAAAACTGCTTGATTAGCCTGAGCTCCTGAATGAGGTTGAACATTAATATATTGAGCTCCAAATAATTGTTTTGCTCTTTCTATTGCTAACATTTCTACTTCGTCAACATACTCGCACCCTCCATAATATCTTTTTCCAGGATAGCCTTCAGCGTATTTATTAGTAAGGACTGAGCCTTGCGCTTGAAGTACTGCTTTAGACACTATATTTTCAGACGCTATCAATTCAATTTGATTTTGTTGCCTATATAATTCTTTATTAATCATCGCTGATAATTTTGGATCATACTTATCAATATCAGATGTAAAGAAGCCTTCTTTATAAAACATTTTTTTTCCTAAAATAATTATTAAAAATACTTTTATTAAATTTTATCTACTCTTAAACGATGCCTACCTTCTTCAAAATGGGTGTTTAAAAATTTAATGACTATCTCTTTTGCAATATTATCATCTATAATCCTTCCACCTAATGAAAGAACATTAGCATCATTATGCTTTCGACTCTTTGATGCCATTTCTACATTAGTACATAAAGCAGCTCTAATATGTGGATATCTATTTGCAGCAATAGAAATTCCTATACCAGTGCCACAAAATAAAATGCCACGAGCGTTTATATTATTTTTAATATTTTTTGCCATTAAACTAGCATAATCAGGATAATCAACAGATTCTAGTGAAAAAGAACCCAGATCAGCAACATCATAATGATGATCATTTAAAAATTTATAAATAGAAGTTTTAAGATTAAATCCCCCATGATCAGATGATAAAAATATTTTATTATACATAAATAGAGCCGATATTATTTAAATAATAAGAAATTTATTATTACATCAAAAAGGATTTAAGTACAATTTGTAAATCAACAAATCCAAGTATAGATTTATATATCAAGACTATTGATAAAAGTTACAATAAAATTATTTTCAACTAAAGAAATCACTAAATAAGTTAAAGGTAATGTAATAATTGTAGAGTAAAAAAATTTAGCTTTTAAATTAGTTTTCACAGGTGCTGAATTAGCATTTCCAGGAATAGATTCTTTTGAAACATTTACTCCTATAGGCAAAGACATAAAAAAAACTATCATCCAAATCATTAGATATACTAGAATAGTTGATACTACACTCATTTAATTTACCTTAAACACGATTAATATGGACACTGAAACTAGGCCTTTTTGAAAAAATGGATTTAAATTCTTTTCTAATTAATTTTATAATTTTATTAGTTAATTCTTCGTCATTAAATTCAGTTTTAATTTTTATTTTTTCTAAAAAGTCTTCAATTAAAAAAGAACAAT
>CAZWGZ010000209.1:0-2944 GCA_964633395.1 uncultured Rhodobacterales bacterium | reverse complement strand
TTTCATCACGCACAAAGTCAACTTCATAGGTTCTTTAATTGTTACGGTGGCTATACTAAATCCGTTAATACATATTCTTATGCTGCAAGCGAAACTATAATGCCTCACGTTATAGGTATATCCTATAGAAAGTTTTTGGATACACATACAGATTGGAACAATATAAAGGACCATTCAAAATTAATAGTAATGTTTGGTGGTTTGCCTCTGAAGAATTCACAAGTTACCTCAGGAGGTGTTGGAAAACATACTACTAAGGAGTACTTGAAAAGCTGTCAAAAAAAAGGAATTGAGTTTATTAATATTAGCCCAATGGAAATGGAAGCTGATATTATTACTAATGCTCAATGGATTAAAATAAGACCAGGAACAGATACAGCTTTGATGCTTTCTATAGCTTTTATTCTTGAAACTGAAAGTTTAGTCAATAAAGAATTTATTAATAAATACTGTACGGGTTATGATCACTTTGTTAAATATATTAAGGGAATATCAGATGGCAAAGCTAAAACACCATTTTGGGCTTCTAAAATTACAGGCATTCCAAGTAATATAATTATAAATTTAGCAAAAAAGATCTCAAATAATAGGACTATGATAACTGGAGCTTGGGCTCTTCAAAGACAACAGTATGGTGAGCAGCCGCACTGGATGATAGCTGTATTGGCATCCATGTTAGGACAAATTGGCCTTCCTGGAGGTGGATTTGGACTAGGCTATAGTGCAGAAAATGGAATTGGTAATCCTGTTCAGTATCATAAATGGCCTGCCTTAGAGCAGTTTAAAAACTTAGTTTCAGAGTTTATTCCTGTCGCTCGAGTATCGGATATGCTTCTTAAACCAGGAGAAATATTTCCTTATAATGGTAAAGATATCAAATATCCTGATATTAAGTTAGTTTATTGGGCAGGCGGCAACCCTTTTCATCACCAAATGGATTTAAAAAAACTTACAAAGGCATTTAAAAAACCTGATACTATTATAGTCAATGAGATTTGGTGGAATAGTCTTGCAAGACATGCAGATATAATATTCCCAGCATCAACATCATTAGAAAAGAATGACATAGGTATAAGGCATTGGGATCAAATTATATCACCTATGCAAAAAGCGATAGAACCAATTGGAGAATCTAAATCTGACTATGAAATTTTCTCTGGATTGTCTACAAAATTAAATATTGAAGAGAAATTTACTGAGGGTCGTAACGAAGATCAATGGTTAAGACATATTTGGAATGAAGCAAGAGAAAGTGCTACTAAATCTAATTTTAACCTACCGGAATTTGACAAATTTTGGAAAGACGGTTTTCAAGAAGTTCTATATCCAAAAAAACAAACTATTTTATTAGAAGAATTCAGAAAAGATCCAATTAATAATCCTTTACCTACTCCATCTGGAAAAATTGAAATTTTCTCTCAAACGATTGCTAATTTTAATTATAAAGACTGTCCAGGTCATCCTGTCTGGCTTGAACAAGATGAATGGCTTGGCTCACCATTAACTAAACAATACCCTCTTCAACTTATTTCAGGTCAGCCAGCAAATAGATTGCATAGCCAGTTAGACAACGGTTCAGAAAGTCAAAAAGATAAAATTTTAGGAAGAGAACCGATTAAGATTAATAAAGAAGATGCTATTGCTCGTAATATAAAAAATGGAGATATAGTAGAAGTTTATAATAAAAGAGGCAAATGCCTTGCTGGAGTTATTATCAGCAGTGAAGTAATGAAAGGTGTGGTTTTTCTTGCTGTAGGAGCATGGTATGATCCAATTGAAGATGGAAGTTTTTGTATACATGGCAACCCTAATGTGTTGACTACCGATCAAGGAACATCTTCTTTATCTCAAGGACCTTCTGCTCATTCAACTTTAGTTGAAGTAAAGAAATTTTTAAAAGAACTTCCACCTCTTAATATTTTCAAAAAACCAAATACAAATATTAAGTAAAGTTAATTAAAATGAATTTTGAAATATGCATTATCAATCCTGATAAAACAAAAGTAATGAATAAAAAAATAGAAGAATGCGCTCTCAAAATAATTAGCAAAGAAACAAAAATACTCATCAATAAGAATCAAATTGATGGAAATAGTTTGTCTGGATATTATGATGAAAGCGTAAACGTAACTAATTTAATAAAAGAAATTGAAAACAACACTTCATCTGATGCTTTTATTATAACTTGTTTTGAAGACTCGGGGTTAGATATAGCAAGAACAGTTACATCTAAACCAGTTTTAGGAATAGGAGAATCTTCTTTTCATTTAGCAAATATAATATCTAAAAAATTTTCAATTATTACTACTCTTTCTAGATCAAATGAAGCAATCAAAAATAATTTGATAAAATACGATTTGAATAATAAATGCGTATCTTTAAAAGCCATTGAAGTTCCAATATTAGATTTAGAAACTATGTCTAATATTAATATTTTAAAATTAAGAAATGAAATTGAAAGAACTCTTACTGAAGACAAACCTGAAGCAATAATAATTTGTGGTTTGGGAATGTTAAAATTATCAAAACAATTACAAGATGAATATGAAATCCCAGTAATTGAAGGTGTTTCATCTGCAATTACTATGGCGGAAAGTTTAATAAAACTTGGGTTTAAAATTAATAAGTTAGATTTAAAACATTCTATGAGTCAACGATATAACGGTAACCTTTCAGAATTTATTAATAAAGAATGATAAAAAATTAATTGATTTATCAAATATTTCATTAACAAGTTTAAATAGTAATTCCAGAAAATCTCAACACTAAGAAGTGATCAGCTGATTTATCAAAAGAATTAAAATATCATTCTTTTCCTAATAAAATTTAAATTAAAACTTAATATCATCTAATCTCATCTTAGCAATTTTATGTACTTCTTTTAATGCAGTATTAAATTCTTGATTATATGAATTTTTTACTCTTTTTTTCATTTCATCTATAA
>CAZWGZ010000208.1:0-2951 GCA_964633395.1 uncultured Rhodobacterales bacterium | reverse complement strand
TTAAAGTAAATTAAACTACATCAATATAACTTACCATTCCTGACGCAGCATGTTCAAGCATATGGCAATGAAAAAGCCATTTACCCGGGTTATCAGCTAAAAAAATAAGTTTTGCTTTTTCCCCTGCCTGCATTAGATAAGTATCTCTTAAAATAAAATCATTATTCCCTTTAAACTCTTGGGATTTCACAAAAAAATGATTGCCATGTAAGTGCATACTATGAGGCCATCGAGTATCATTCCAAACATCTAAGATTACAACTTGGTTTAGCTTAACTGTGGCAAGTAAATATTCATAACTTCCAATTTCTTTGTTAAAAGCCCATAATTTTTTATCTTCAGTTGCAAGAGTACGAAAATCTTTTTCAACTCCATCCAAATTTGCTTTTGCAAGGTTGCCCATCGCTCCACCTTGCATTCGTATGCTTATAGTTTTTGCATTGTCTAATTTTGGCAAAATCCAATTAGATTTAAAATTAATGTTAGCGATGTCTTTCGTTTTATTATTTGATTTGGTTACATTTAGGGTAAAAGCTTTTAGCTGTTTCGTATGACTAATTTCAAAAAAATCAACTTTCAAAAGGTCAATTATATTTATAAGTAAATCTATTCTTTGTCCTGGTGCTAAAGTAAAATTTTTTACTAGCATCGGTTTTACTGCAACCCCATCAATAGCAATTATATTATTGTTTTTTAAGCTTGATCCAAATTTTAAAATACGAGCATTAGAAGCATTTATAAACCTTAATCTTGCCCGACTATTTGCTTTAATTGAGTATTGGGGTGATTTTTCCCCGTTTATTGTTAGCCAATTACCTACTCTTCCTGCATGTGACCAATCCATTAATGAACCAAAAGATTTTTCGTCAATTTGATATTTTTTGTTTAATCTCCAATCATCTGCTAAAATAACAATATCATCTTCTATAAGGTCATCAGTTTTATCATTTACAACTAACGGACCATACAACCCCTTTGCGACTTGTTTCCAAGATTCAAAATGAGCATGATACCAATATGTTCCAGATTGGTTTACTGGAAATTCATATGAAAAAGTCTCACCAGGCTGGACAGGATCTTGTGTTAGGTAAGGAACTCCATCCATTTTATTAATATTTTTAATACCATGCCAATGTATACTAGTGGGCTGATCTAAGTTATTTTTAAAATCAATTTTTAAAATATCTCCAACATTTGCCTTTAATAATGGTCCAGGGTTAGTGTTATTATATAATAACAAATTTGCTTTAAATTTTTCATTAAAATTAAATGATGTTTTATTCGCTGCGAGCTTATATTTGACTACTTTTTTAGTATCAAATACCAAAGGCTTACATGCAGTTAGCAAAAAACTATATGGTAAAATTTTAAGAAATTGTCTTCTAGAAGTCATATTAATCACTCATCGGTAATGTTAAGGAAGTTGTAAGTAAACTGGTTAAAAAAAAGATTATTAAAACAATAATCATTTCTACATTTATAGATCTTTTTAGTTTGATAATAGTTGTTGCATTATTTATGTCTAATCTTGGCACTAAAAACAACTTGTTCAATGCTCCAAGTGAAATCAATAACATAGCAAAAAGAATTTTAATCATTAATACGTTTCCGTATATAGTATTAAATAAATTTGATATATCACCGATTAAAATGAATGAAAATATTGAACCTGCAATTAGTAAAGCTAAAATATAAAAAACAGCATAGTTGCCAAAGCTATGAGTAATGGTTTTAAGTTCCTTAAAGTCAGCTATATTACACATTTTTTTTAAGGGTAATAATGAACCTATCCAATAAGATAAACCGATCAAGTGTATTGTGACTAGACTTTGAGTTAAAATGCCACCTTTTGTTGAATGACCAATAACAATAAAAGAAAATAAAATTATAAAGATAGCTAATGTGTTTCCAATAAAAAATATCTTTTTAAAATTTATCGGTAAAAAATATATCAATATGAAACCAATAAATAAAAGAAGAGAAGCTTTTAGAGCTAAAGTATCAATTGATAAATTAACCATGTTAATATCTATAATTCCAATAAGATCACCTGACATGTTTCCAGGTATAGATAAAATTGATATGAAAGAAACTAGAACGCCAACTTTTGTAAATTTTTGTGAAGTACTGGAGCAATAATCTAATTGTAAAGGTGTTAAAAGTCGATAAAAATGAAAAATGAATACTAATGTGCCAACAGAACCAAATACAGCTATATATAATAAAAATTTAATTATAGGATTTAATACTATCCAAATTTCCATTAAATTTTTCTCATTTTATATTAAACTTTAAATTACCTTTTATAATGTGTCCATCTTCGCTCATAGCACGCCATTTAAAGAAATATTTACCAGAAGTAAGTTTAGGTAGATTAATAGAGTGAATTTTGGATGTTTTCATTAAGGTGTTTGTCGAAAGTTTTATATTTTCACCATTATCGTTAGAAAAAAAATTACTTAACATTGTATCTTTCTTGTTAATTTTTTGTTTTTCTAACATTATTTTAATAAGTTTAGCTTGAGATTTGAACTCCATTTTAATTAGTTTAGGTGCTTGACTTAATATTTCATTATTTTTTGGAGTGATTGAATTTAGAGGTGAATGGGCGAAAACAACTGTATTTTTAAAAAAAAATATTAAAACTAGTAATATAATTTTCATGATTACTCCTTATTTTATTTTTTATTAGATCTTAAATTAATTTGATCATGGATCTTTTTTGTTTTTGACGGCCATGTACTCTTTATATAAGACAATGCAGAAATTATTTCATCATCAGTCAAAATATCTTTATATGCAGGCATATTATTTGGATATTTTTCACCTAAAATTTCTTCAACACCATATTTTGTTATAAGAAACAAGTAATTATCAGAATGATGCCAAGTGTGTCCTGTTACATCATGAGGAGGGGCAGGCATCATTCCGTTTGGTAATCTTGACATCCA
>CAZWGZ010000207.1:0-2979 GCA_964633395.1 uncultured Rhodobacterales bacterium | reverse complement strand
AAAGTTTTTCAAACAAATATAAATGGATTATTTTATTGTTGCCATTCAGTTATTCCTCTTATGAAAGAACAAATGGATGGTTTAATTATAAATGTTTCTTCATGGTCAGGAAATCACATCAGTCTTTTATCAGGCGTTTCATACACCTCAGCAAAGCATGCTGTGAATGCAATGACTGAAACTATTAATATGGAATTTTGTAATGTTGGAATTAGAGCTTGTGCTTTATGCCCTGGAGAAGTGGCAACTCCAATTTTAGAAAAACGTCCAAAAAAATTATCTGTAGAACAAAAAAATAAAATGCTTCAACCTGATGATTTAGGTGAAACAATAGCTTTTGTCTGTCAAATGCCTAAACATGTATGTGTAAACGAGTTAACCATTAGTCCAACATGGCACAGGAGATATATTGCAGATTTAGGAATTGAAGAACTATAATTTTTTTATTTAATAAATGAAACTAAAGAGAAATTAAAATGAAAAGAAGTTTAAATGACAAAATTGTTTGGGTTACTGGTGCTGGTGGAGGAATGGGACAAAACATAGCTAAATCTTTATCAAATTTAAAAATGAAAGTTATTTTATCTGATATCAATGAAGATTTACTCATGGAAACGTCAAGACAATGTTTAAAAAACACTACAATAAAACCTCTCGACATAACTAATGTTGATGCAGTTAAAAGAGTTGCTCAAGAAATCAAAGATGAGTTTGGACATATAGATATATTAATTAATGCAGCTGGGATAAATATTCAAAATAGAGATTGGGATAATATTGATGAAAATGAATGGGACAAGGTGTTTAAGGTAAACATCAATGGTATTTTTTATTGTTGCAAATCAGTTTTATCAATAATGAAAGAACAAAAAGATGGTTTAATCATAAATATTTCTTCATGGGCTGGTAATCATATTAGTTTTTTGTCTGGAACTTCATATATATCTTCAAAACATGCAGTAAATGCAATGACTGAAACAATTAATATGAAATACTGTAATGTTGGAATTAGAGCTTGTGCTATATGTCCAGGCGAAGTATCTACTCCATTATTAGATCAAAGACCAATTAAGCTCTCGCAAAAAGAAAAAGATCAAATGCTACAAACTGACGATATAAGTGAAACAGTATGTTTTGTTTCACAAATGCCTAAACATGTATGTGTTAATCAAATGACAATAAGTCCAACTTGGAATCGCCTTTATACTTCAAGTTTAGGAATTGAAAAAATATAAACAATACATATAAAATTTATTTAATAAATTGATTATTTAATTTTATTTTCAATCTTATCTTGAGTGTTATTTAAAAAATCGTCTGTATCATGTCTCTCATGGAGTTGACTATCTAGATCTCCATTAATTCGATTAACCATTCGCCCTCTTATAACTGCAGATCTTTCATCAATCATATTTGCCCATTTTAAAACATTTTTATAGGATTTAACGTCTAGAAATTCGCCTGCGCTATAAAGTCTTCCCAAAACAAGAGCTCCATACCATGGCCAAATCGCAATATCTGCAATTGTATATTGATTGCAGCAAATAAATTTATTATTAGATAATTGTCTATCCAAAACGTCTAATTGTCTTTTAACTTCCATCGAAAAACGATTGATTGGATATTCAAATTTTTCTGGAGCATATGCGTAAAAATGCCCAAATCCACCTCCAAGATATGGTGCACTAGCCATTTGCCAAAACAACCATGATAAACATTCTGTTCGTTCTTGAAAGTCATCGGGAATAAATTTTTTAAATTTATCAGCTAAATATAATAATATTGACCCTGACTCAAAAACTCTAAAAGATTTTGAGTTTGAGTTATCTGATAAACTTGGAATTTTAGAATTAGGATTTAATTCAACAAAACCTGAACTAAATTGATCACCTTTTCCAATTCTAACAAGCCATGCATCATATTCAGCCTCGTTAATTCCTAATTCAAGTAACTCTTCTAACATTACTGTTACCTTAACTCCATTTGGAGTTCCTTGAGAATATAATTGAAATGGATGTTTACCAATAGGAAGCTCTTTTTCATAAGTAGAACCTGATATTGGCCTATTTATATTAGCAAATTTTCCACCATTTTCTTTATCCCATTTCCATACATTTCCTGGAATAAAATTTTGTGATTGTGACAATTGAAAATCCTTTAAAAAATTATATTGAAATTGATGAACTAAATAAAAATTAATTTTGAAAATTTATATTAATAATTTAAATCTATTGATTGGAGTGGTTCCTTTCCAAGCACTAAATCAGAACCTTTCTCACCTATTAAAGTAGCTCCTGAATGAAGATTGGCTGACAACATTGTTGGCATAATAGAAGCATCTATAACCCTTATATTTTTTAACCCATAAACTTTTAATGTATTATCCACAACTGCAGTTTCATCTGTTTTAGGTCCCATTCGACATGTTCCCATTTGATGATAAGTAGTAGTACCTCTTTCTCTTGCAATTTGCAGAAGTTCTTCGTCTGACTGCTTATCTAAGCCTGGATAAACTTCATAATCAAAATATTGCGACAAAGCTTTAGAATGCATTAATTTTCTTGAGAGCTTTAATCCAGCCACAACTACTCTTTTATCTTCTTCTGCGTCAAGATAATTAGGATTAATTAA
Source organism: uncultured Rhodobacterales bacterium (assembly GCA_964633395.1). Taxonomy (GTDB): domain Bacteria; phylum Pseudomonadota; class Alphaproteobacteria; order Puniceispirillales; family Marisalimonadaceae; genus CAJJBL01. The sequence continues at coordinate 348 of CAZWGZ010000207.1, read as the reverse complement.
AGGTTTATCAAAAGGATCACTATTCTTAGTTTTAACCCAGCCAAGCGATTCAGGTCTTTGCTGCCATGCTGCAACAGTAAAACCTGGTTTATCATCAAGAGTGGATTGAACACCTTCTTTATAAGAAGCTGGTGAAAATGTCATTTGCAAGTCATGATTTCTAATAGCCTCGTTTGAATGCCAGAAACAATAGATTAAAGTAGGACTTAAGTTAACAATAGATTGCTTGCCAATTAGATATTTTCCTATTTCTTTTAATAATTTTAGTCCTCTTGCTTTTTCATTGATTGTTTCAACATTTTTAGCACGAGCCGTTAATCTAGGAGCAAAATGGTCTCTTAAATTCAT
>CAZWGZ010000206.1:0-2990 GCA_964633395.1 uncultured Rhodobacterales bacterium | reverse complement strand
AATGAAATGTTGTCAGAGAATTCATTTCTTGTTGGATTAAAACCATCTAGTAAAAAACATATACTTGAAGAATTAAGTAAATTAGCAGAAAAAGAACTTAATATAAGCTCAAGGGATATATTAGAAAGTCTAATTAAAAGAGAGAAATTAGGTTCAACTGCAGTTGGAAATGGAATTGCTATACCTCATGCAACAGACGATTCCATTGAAAAACCAAAGGGTTTTGTTGCAATATTATCCTCAGGATTAGATTTCAATGCAAATGATGATCAACCTGTAGATATAATATTTTTGCTCTTAGCTCCAAGTAATAACGGCTCAGAGCATTTGCAAGCTCTTGCTTCTGTATCAAGATTGCTAAGAAACAGTGAACTTATATCTAAATTACGAGGCTGCCAAAACACTGAAAGTGCTTTAGCTGTTATATCACAATCTATACAAAACGAGGCAGCTTAGCTTCAAGTCTATTTATTTATCTGATTGATAATAGGTTTATGATCAATAAATTTTATTATAGAACTAATAGCTTCAGATGCAATGTCGTGAAAGCATTCATCCGTCCAACATAAAGCATGTGGTGTTAAAATGACATTGTCAAATGATAGAAGCTTACTATTTTGTGAAAGTGGTTCTTTAACGGTAACATCCAATCCAGCTCCAGAAATACTTTTAGTTTCAAGTGCTGTTTCTAAATCTACTTCATTAATAACAGATCCTCTGGATAAATTAATAATATAAGCACTTTTTTTCATATTAGAAAAGAACGTCTTATCAATCATTCCATTAGTTTGATCATTTAAATTACAGAGTATAATTATAAAATCACTTTCGTTAGCTAATTTAATAAGATCAGCTTTTGTAGCTCCTTTGTTATATAATTCTTCTTTAGTTAAGAAAGGATCAAAGGCTAAAACATTTCCAAAAAATGGTTGTGACAACTTTATCGTCTCTGCACCAATACTTCCTGCCCCTATAATTCCTAATGTTTTCTTTGATAAGCCTGTTCCCATAAAATTTGTTCTATCATTCCATAGACCTGATCTAACTAGTTCATTTTTTTTTAACAATCTTCCAGAAAGGGCAAGCACCATTGTTAAAGCGGCAACTGCTACAGGTCTTCTTACTGCATTTGGTGTATTGGTTACTATTATTCCTTTTTGTTTCATAGCATGAATGTCAACAGAATCATAACCTACACCAAAGCGAGAAATTATTTTTAATTTACAGTCTTCTCTAGAAACAGACTTTGCAGTAGCTTGAGGAAGATTTAGAAGTATAGCATCAAATTCACTTGCCATTTCAGGAGTAATTTCCTTTGTAGACTTATCCATCCAAGATATATCTATATCCTTTCTATCTTTTAAAATTTTAAGAGCACTATCTCCAAAACAAGGCTTATTATTTTCATTGAGCAAATCTCCAGAAATACCAACTTTAAATTTCACATTATCCTCCCTAATATGTATTGTAGAATTATCCTTTTAGTATTTCAGAAATACCTTTGCCAAGAACACTCATTTCCGTTCCAACAGCAATCATGTTAAAGCCAAGCTTCTTATACATATCTAATTCATCTTTATTATTCACCATAATGCCTAAACTCTTATTATTTGATTTAGCTGCTAAAACAATTTTATTTATAGCATTTAAATATAAATCAGACTTAAAATCACCAGGAACGCCTAAAAAATTTGTTAGATCGAAATGCCCTACCCAAAGACAATCCACACCGTCTATCGAAGCTATTTTTTCAACGTTATCCAGACCTATTTTTGTCTCTATTTGAATAATATTTACTAAATTTTGATTTGCTTTTTTAATATAAAGTAATGGATTTTTATTTTCATAATTATCATGAGCAAAGCCAAAACCAGCACCTCTTACTCCATTTGGAGGATATTTAGAAGATTGAACTATTTTTATTGCATCATCAGAAGTATTGACCATTGGAGCCATGATCCCAGCAGCACCTATATCTAAAGCGCGAGCAATATAATTATAATTGACTTCAGGGATTCTAATTAAAGGAGAAATACCATTCGCATTACTAATAGCTGCCAATATTTTAAATTGCTCTAAAGATAAACCTCCATGTTCCATATCAAATATAATAAACTGACATCCAGCATTTTTTAAAATCACAGGAATACCTGGGCTAAAAAATTCAAAAATCATTGCCCCACGGATTTCTTTTAACTCACTTACTTGTTTTTTCAAAAACATTGGATCATCCATATAAAAATATTAATTCTAAGATTTAATTATGATTAATTAATTTAAAAAATAAAGAGATTTTTTAAGACTAATAACCTAAATCTCTATCCACAGCATTAGGTGGTACAATATTATTGTTTATACATGAGATTGCGTTTGCAATTTGTTCCGCTGCTGTATTAGGGTTTGTTTCAGCAGCAACATGAGGCCATAAGGTTATATTATCTTGCTTCCACAAAGGATCGTTTGCAGGCAAAGGTTCTTTTCTGTAAACATCTAAAACTGCATGAGAAATCTGACCTGACTGGCAATTTTCAATTAAATCATCTTCTACAACATGCTCTCCTCTTCCAGCATTAATAAAAGAAGCACCTTTTTTCATAGATTTAAAAACAGAATTATTAAAAATATTTGCAGTTGAGGATGTAAGGGGCAGAAGACATACATGAATATTACTATTTTTAATCAATATATCAAAACCTTCTTTTCCTTCAAAGCATTTGATACCATTAATATTTTTTTTTGTTCGACTCCAACCATTTACATCAAAACCTAAAGAATTAAGGTCTTGGGCTACTACCCCACCTATCGCTCCTATTCCATAAATACCAATTTTAACTGATAAGAAATCTATTTCGTCTCTAGGTTTATATATCATATTTTTTGCTTGGTCATAATACCCTTGAGTATCTCTAATATAATTCAAAACGGAAAGTATAATCCAATGACTCATAGACTTTGCCATATATGGATCAACAATTCGTATTACATGCACA
>CAZWGZ010000205.1:0-3015 GCA_964633395.1 uncultured Rhodobacterales bacterium | reverse complement strand
AAAAAGGATACAATTCATTTATGATTGGATCTATAATAAAAAAAGAAACTGATAAAAATGTTATATTTGATGGATGGGAACTATAAAGTATTTAGACATAGCGTAATTGATTACGTTAAAAATTTTATGTTTTGCATTGTAATAATATATAAGGAATAAATATAGACTATATAAAAAAAGTTATAAAAAGCATCAGGGATTTTAAAATGGAAAATAAAAATGACAAAGATACACTTGAACATAAAGCGTTTTATGAAGAGTTTATAAAATTAACTACTTATACCACGATTATAATTATCTTTATAGTTGCACTTATGGCTGTTTTTTTAGTTTAAATATGAATTTATTACATAAACAATTCTATTTTCGCAAAGAAAAAAGAAATTTCATTAATAGCATTATCTGAACTATCAGACCCATGCACAGAGTTCGCTTCAATACTCTCTGCAAATTCTTTTCTAATAGTTCCCTCATCAGCTTCTGCAGGATTAGTAGCTCCCATTAAAGTTCTATTCAAGAGAACAGCATTTTCACCTCTTAAAACCTGAATAATAACTGGACCTGAAATCATAAACTGGACTAGATCATTATAAAAGGGTCTGTCTTTATGAACTTCATAAAATCTTTGTGCCATTGTTTCTGACATATGCAATCTTTTTTGAGCTATTATCCTTAATCCTGCTTTTTCAAACTTAGCATTTATTAAACCTGTTAAGTTTCTTTTAGTGGCATCGGGTTTAATAATAGATAATGTATTTTCGGTTGTCATTTTGTTCTCCAAGGGATTGTTATTGAAATAAGTTGTTATATTTATTGTATTTAATAATCAAGCGTTTTTAGTTAAATCAATAATAAGATCTTTTATTCTTAATTTAGATTTTTTTTGCGATCTTTTATCAATTGATAAAGCATTTTCACTCCCCAACCTATACCTCCAGAAGGTATAGTCGGACTAGATTTATTTTTCCATGTTACACCAGCAATATCTAAATGAGCCCATGGCGTTTTTTCAACATGTCTTTTAAGAAAACACGCTGCAGTAATTGAACCTGCTCCGGGACCTCCAATATTTTTCATATCTGCAATTTCAGTTTTTATTAACTGATCGTATTCATCATCTAGAGGTAATTCCCAAACTTTTTCTCCACTTTTTTCACCTGCATTAAAAATTGACTTAGCAATCATTTTATCATTTGAAAACAGTCCTGCTCTTATATTACCCAATGCCATTATTATAGCACCTGTCAAAGTTGCTAAATTTATTATAAATTCTGGTTTAATATTTTTTTCTGTCCACGATAATAAGTCAGCTAACACTAATCTTCCTTCTGCATCAGTATTTAGAACCTCAATTGTTTGGCCAGATACTGATTTAACTACATCACCAGGTCTTTGAGCATCTCCGTCTGGCATATTTTCTACCAAACCAATAACACCAACAATATTAGCTTTTAATTTTGATAACGCTACAGTTTCCATTAGTCCCGTTACGGTGGCAGCACCTCCCATATCCCATTTCATATCTTCCATAGATTTTGGAGGTTTTAAAGATAACCCACCAGAATCAAAACAAACCCCTTTACCTATAAAAGACATTATAGAATTGTCCGATTTTCCACCTAACCATTTCATAACAACAACTCTACTAGATTTTCTAGAGCCTCTTCCAACGGCCAAAAGGGCTTCCATGCCCATTTTTTTTAATTTAGCTTCATCATATATTATTACTTCAACTCCAATCTTTTGTAATTCAGTACATTGATGAGCAAAGCTTTCAGGAAAGAGGATATTAGGTGGCTCCCAAACTAAATCTCTTGCTGTAAAAACTCCCTTAGCAATATTTAACATTTCATTATATTTTTCTTCAATAATTTTATATTCCATACACAAGAATATTACTTTATTTAAAGTGTTTTTTTCTTTTGATTTATTTTTTTTATAATTTGAAAAATTATATGAACCAAGCAAAATTCCAAGAGCTATTCTTAAGTTTATTTCAGCTTCTTCTTCATAAATTTTAACAATTGAGTATCCTATAGATTTAAGAGAATTATAGATATTCCCTCCCAATTCTTCTAAATAATTAGAAGTAAATCCTACATCTTTTTGTAACTTTCTTCTTACTAACAAGAAAGTACCTGTTTCTGATCTAACAATCACATAATTTGAAGAGTTAATTATAATATTATTTTTTAAAAACGAAGATAAAATTTTATCTTCCTGAAAACCTTGTGACAACAACACATTTTTTTCTGAATAAAACAATACATGGACTGCATCCATTGTATTTTGATTAAGAGAATTTTTTGGCTCTTCAAAATTAATGTTTAAAAATCTATTATCATCCTGCATTTTATATCCTTAAATTTATTCATTATATTGTAGTAAATAAAATAAGATATATTAATATAGTATTAATAAAAGTAATAAATTAAAAAAAATATTCGTTCATGAGATTTATTTGCAAATGATTATATCAAGCTATATTTTTAAACAAAATTTAAGGAATGTTTTAGTTTCTACTTTGGTATTTATTTGTGTTGTTTGGTTAAGTCAATCTTTCAAAACAATAAAGCTAATTATCAATAAAGGAGCTGATATTTCTGATTTTTTAATTTTATCAGCATACAGCTTCCCCAGTTGGTTTTTAATAGCCTTACCATTTGGAGTATTTACTGGATGTATGATTTCTTATGTTAGATTAGAAAATGATAGAGAATTAGTGGTAATGAAAGCTGCTGGAATAAGTTTTCTAGGAATTAGTCTGCCTGCTATTATTCTTGCTATAATGTCATCTATTATCTTATTTCTTAATGTTCATTTTTTATTACCCTTTTCATATAGTAATTTTAAATCTTTACAAGACGAAATTAGAAACAGTTCACAAGAAATTATAATTAAAAATAATATTTTTCTTGATTTAAATAACACACAAACAATCTATATTGGAAAATTAGGAGAAAAAAATAAGTTTGAAGAAATTTTTATTCAAGACCGTACAGACTCAAAAAAAGT
>CAZWGZ010000204.1:0-3018 GCA_964633395.1 uncultured Rhodobacterales bacterium | reverse complement strand
AAGTTGCAGCTGTGCCGCTAACCACTTTTTGAGATGCTGTTTCACAAGCTGATAAAAAAAGAGATGATAAAATTATAGTTATAATAGTTAAATTACTTGTCATTTGAATTTCCTGTCATGTAGCCTTTTTTAATTAATTTCAAAAATAGTCTTGAAACATACTTTTTACTTAGTTTATCAGTTTCTTTAATTTCGCTTACAAAGCGGTCTTTAATTGCAAATTCACTAAGGATTGTTTCTTCGGAGTTGGAGGATTTAAGTTTGTAATGCAATATACCGTTTAAAATTTTTTTTTCAGTAATTAAGTATACTAAATCTAAATTGTCTTTTCTAAAAATTTTACTATTTAACTCTAGAGCTTTATCCATTTAAAATATCCACACATCTTTATTGAAGCAAAATCTATTTATTTAGACCATTTTTTTAAATAGGGTGTGTGGACCTATATTCATAAATATTAGAAATAAAAACTTCAAAAAAATTCTCCACTATTAACTTTAACTTTGCAAGTAATATCTTTCACGTTTCGTGAAACTATTATATTGATTTATTCTAATAAAAATTTGTAAATAATAAAAGTGAACTCAGTTTATTCCAACTAGCAAAGCTGAGTTCACATTTAATTATTAGCAAGTGAATTTTATCTTCACATATTTAATTCACTTGTTAATCCTTAAACTTGTTAATTATATTAAACTTATAATAAATGTTAATATTCCTAATATTTATGAATATAGGTTCATATACCCTTGTAAAAAAATGGTCTAAATAAATATATTTTGCTTCTAGGGATTTTTAGAAATATTAAATGGAGTAATTTTTAAAAATAATTTCTTGTAAATTTGGATTAATTTTTTATTTATTTATAATGAATATATCTAGAGATTTAGTTTTTAAAAACTTAATTTTTATTTATTTATCTGAATTGATTGGGAGGTCAAGTTTATGGAACAAATGGAAAATTTTATCAAAGTAAATTTCTTACCTATTTGGCATCATTTTTTATTTTTTGAAATTAATAGATCTAGAGCAGGTCTAAAGATGGCTGGAAGTGCAAACGGTTTTTTAGTTTTACAAGTTATATGTTGGCATCATATTTTAGTGTTAATGGGTTCTTCACAGATAAATTATAAGGGAATGTTTAGAGACGAAGCTGTTGAATTATGGAATAAGTTTGGTAAAATTGGGTTTGATACTAATACAGTTTTAACATACACTCTTGTTTCAGAATTAACAGGTTTAAGTATTGAAACTGTGAGAAGACAAGTAATGAAATTACAAAATAATAATTGGGTTCAGTATTCAAAAAGAAATGGAATAAAATTCCAACCTAGTGAAGAAAATAATAAGTTTTTAGTTGATCATTTTAACGCTAAAGAAATTAAGACCTTTGGTCACCTTTTAGACATTATAGAGCAAAAAAAATAATTTTAGTATTTAAAGGGATGTATTTTGGAAATTAAAAATAAGGTAATTGTAGTGACTGGAGGGGCTGGAGGTATAGGTCTAGCTATTGCAAAAGAGTTTTTAAATCATAATCCTAAAATAATAATTTTAGCGGATATATCATTTGAAAATATAAATTATACCAATGAAAAAATAATCAATAAAAAATGTGACATAAGTAATGAAACACAAATTAACAGTCTTATTGATAAAGTTAATAAAGAGTTTGGGCTTATAGATATATTTTGCTCTAACGCAGGAATTCTTACATTAGGTGATGAGCAATCTTCTAATGAAGATTGGAGCAAAAACTGGAATTTACATGTGATGGCTCATGTTTACGCAGCTAAAAAATTGATCCCTGATATGGTTAATCGAGGGTCTGGTTACTTCGTAAACACATCATCTGCAGCTGGACTTTTATCTCATATTGACTCTGTAACTTATTCTACTACTAAACACGCTGCTATAGGTTTTGCAGAATGGCTTGCGATTACTTATGGCAAAAAGGGCATTGGAGTTTCTATCTTGTGTCCTCAAGCAGTTAAAACTAGTATGACCGAAGGGCGAGAAAATGAAGTTTCTGCTCTAGATGGAATGATGGAGCCAGAATTTGTAGCATTAGAAGTTATTAATGCAGTTAAAAATGAAACGTTTCTTATTTCTCCACACCCCGAAGTTGAAGGTTATTTTCAAAATAAAGCTAATAATTACTCTAGATGGATTGGTGGGATGCAAAAATTAAGAAATAAGCTTAAATCTTGATATTTAAATAGCATCCGCTATAGCATTTCCACATATTTTTGTATTAGCATCGCCCCCTAAATCTCCAGTTCTGTATTCTTTTTTTACTAAAACTTCTTCAATGGCTTTGACTATGTTTTCAGAAGCATCCTTATGTCCTAGGTGATCCAGCATCATAGCTCCAGCCCAAATTTGTCCTATGGGATTTGCTATACCTTTTCCAGCAATATCTGGAGCTGATCCATGAACAGGTTCAAATAATGATGGAAACTTTTTTTCTGGATTAATATTTCCGGAAGGAGCAATCCCAATGGTTCCAGTACAAGCAGGACCTAAATCAGATAGAATGTCTCCAAATAAATTTGAAGCAACCACAACATTGAATTTATCAGGATTTAATACAAAATGCGCACACAAAATATCAATGTGATATTTGTTCCATTCTACATCAGGGTAATTTTTTGCCATCTCTTCAACTCGTTCATCCCAATATGGCATTGTTATAGAAATCCCATTTGATTTTGTTGCAGACGTTAAATGTTTTTTTTCTGTAGTTTTTGCTAATTCAAAAGCATACTTTAGGACTCTATCTACACCAATTCTTGACATAACAGTCTCTTGCATGACAATTTCTCTATCTGTATCAGGGTACATTTTTCCGCCAATTGAAGAGTATTCTCCTTCTGTATTTTCTCTGATAATATAAAAATTAATGTCTCCAGGTTTTCTATTAGCAAGTGGAGAAGGTACTCCTGGCATTAATTTAACCGGTCTTAAATTAATGTATTGATCAAAGTCTCTTCGAAATTTTAATAAAGATCCCCATAA
>CAZWGZ010000203.1:0-3022 GCA_964633395.1 uncultured Rhodobacterales bacterium | reverse complement strand
CCAATGACTCATAGACTTTGCCATATATGGATCAACAATTCGTATTACATGCACATTATGTGGAATAGAGTTATCAGATAAAATATGATCAACACCTTGACCTAAAGAAATCAAACCTTTTAAGTTTTTTAATTCATTCAATCTTTTTAAAGGAGCCTTCCATAGTAAAGCAATTTCAGCTTTCTTAGCTTCATTTGATAACAATGGAACTAGTGTTATGGATGGAATAAATATCTTTAGTCTTTTTTCCCAAATATTTTGAACTTCTATTGAAGTTTCTTCTTTAAAAAAAGCTACTACAGGCATTTTTTAAATCCTTCCATTTTTAAATTAGAAGTTATGGTGGAGCTAAACGGGTTCGAACCGATGACCTCTACACTGCCAGTGTAGCGCTCTCCCAGCTGAGCTATAGCCCCATTTTTACAACTAATCCTTTTCTTCTTCTATAATATCTATGCTTACAACATCTTCACCATTAATGTCATCTTCATCAACAAATGATATATCATCCTCGACGCTTGTTTCTGTTTCAGAATCTGAAACTTTATTCTCTACAATCAACTCTTCATCGATTGATTCTTCTGCGGTCTCAACTTCAATATCTTCAACGTCAGATATATCAACTTTATTTTCTGCTCCCAGTTTAGAAGACATACTTTTACCTTTTCTACTTTTTAGATATAAATCAGGATCAAATTCTACATTACATGTTGGACAAGTAATAGGAGATTTATTAAAATCATAATACTTTAATCCACAAGATGGACAAATTCTCTTTTTACCCCATTCAAGTTTTGCCATTATTTATCTCCTTTTATAATAATAAAAATAATAATGGGATTAGACTTAAAAAAAACATTCTGTCAAAAGATTTTTTAATAATTATGTTAACTTTTGTTAATTTAAATATATATTAATCAAAAAATACTTAAAATGAGGTAATTTAAAACTTATGAACTCAATCATATCTTCTAAAAGTTTGAACTTATCAGGTGAAATAAAAGTTCCCGGTGACAAATCTATTTCACATAGAGCTCTAATAATTGGTTCAACAGTAAATGGGAAAATTAAAATACGCAACTTATTGGAAAGTGAGGATGTGTTAGCTACAGCAAATGCATTAAAAAAATTAGATGTAAAAATAACTAAGTTATCTAATGATGAATGGGAAATTATTGGAAACGGTATTGGATGCCTAGAAGGATCAAACCCGATACTAGATATGGGGAACTCAGGTACAGGAGCTAGATTGTTAATGGGTTTAGTAGCTGGTTCAGATGTTGAAGCGACGTTTACTGGAGACGCATCTTTATCCACTAGACCTATGGAAAGAATTACAACTCCATTAATCAAGACGGGAGCAAAAATAATTTGCAATAGTAATAATACACTTCCTATAAATATTAGAGGGAGTAAAATCCCATTACCTATTTTATACCATAGTCCAATTGCATCTGCCCAAGTTAAGTCGTCTATTTTATTAGCTGGGCTTTCATCTTTAGGAAAGACGACAGTTATTGAACCCTCCTTGTCTAGAGATCACACAGAACGGCTACTCAAGCATTTAGGTGCAGAAGTTATAACAACTCAATTAGAAAATTCTTCATGGAAAATAGTCTTAAATGGGATGCCTCAATTAAACCCATTGAACATAAATATTCCTTCAGACCCTTCAAGCGCTGCATTTCCTATAGTAGCATCTATCATTACTCCAAATAGCGACGTTTTAGTTAAAAATGTTTGCATAAATGAACTGAGAATAGGATTATATAAAACTTTAATTGAAATGGGAGCAGACATAAGTTTTACTAATCAAAGAGAAGTTGATGGTGAAATTATAGCTGACATTAATGCAAAATCAAGTAAGCTCTTTGGAATTACTGTTCCAAAATCCAGAGCCCCATCCATGATTGATGAATATCCTATTCTTGCAATAGCTGCAATTAGAGCGAATGGTGATACAATAATGGAAGGTATTGAAGAGCTTAGATATAAAGAAACAGATCGAATTAAAGCTATGGTTGATGGATTATCATCGATGGAAATTAAAACAAAAAATACTAAAGATAGTTTAACTATTAATGGAAAAGGGGAAATGTCACCTATAAGTGGAGATATTGAAATCGATTCAAGATTAGATCATAGAATAGCAATGTCTTTTTTATGTCTGGGACTAATAACTGAAAAACCTGTTATAGTTAAAGATACAGATACAATAAATTCATCTTTTCCAATATTTTTTGACCAAATGAACAAAGTTGGTGCTAAATTCAAGTATTTAAGAAGTTAAAGTAATTAAAAAAATGATAGAAATAGCTATAGACGGAACAGCCGCATCAGGCAAAGGGACACTAGGAAGAAACTTATCCGTTAAATATGGTTTTCCACATTTAGATACTGGTTTAATGTTTAGAGCTGTAGCATTTAAGCTTTTATCACAAAAAAAAATAAAAATAAAAAATTTAGAGTCGTTAAGTTGTGAAATTGCTAAAGATTTAGACTTGATTAAAATGAATGCACAAGAACTAAGATCAGAGGAAACTGGATCTATGGCTTCAAAAATAGCAAATTTTTTTCAACTTAGGGAGATCCTAAAATGCAAACAAATTGAATTTGCAAACATAAATAAACACAAATATGGTGGATGCATACTAGATGGGAGAGACATAGGAACGGTAATTCTTCCCAACGCAGACTTTAAGTTTTTTATTACTGCTTCAATTGAAATAAGAGCGAAAAGAAGATTATTAGAAAAAAATATATCTTACTTGCAAGACAACGATGTTGAGTGTATGTTGCAATCTTTAATCAAAGGTATATCTTTAAGGGATAAATCAGATAAGAATAGATTATTATCGCCCATGCTTCCAGCAAAGGATGCTTTTGTTATAGATACAAGTTTAATTGATGCTGATAATTTAATGTCAATTGCAATTAAAATAATTGAAGGAAAAAATATAGAAATACGACAATAACAATGGATTTTATTGTCTTCAAAATTAACCCATAACTAGCTGATAGA
>CAZWGZ010000202.1:0-3028 GCA_964633395.1 uncultured Rhodobacterales bacterium | reverse complement strand
AATATAATTTCACATAGAGTTATTGCAGATCATTTAAGGTCAATTTCTTTTCTTATTGCAGAGGGCGTTATGCCAAGTAATGAAGGAAGGGGGTATGTTCTTAGAAGGATAATGAGAAGAGCAATGAGACATACTCATTTGTTGGGATCTACTGATCCTATTATATATAAATTAATCCCATTTTTAAATAAAGAAATGTCTGAAGCTTATCCTGAATTAAGAACTGGACAAATAGTTATTGCAGAAACAATCAAACAGGAAGAATTAAAGTTTAAAGACACGCTTGATAGAGGATTAAATCTACTTAAAGCAGAAGTTGAGAACAAAGTTTCTACTGGAATACTTCCAGGACATAAAGCGTTTGAATTATATGATACTTATGGTTTTCCTATAGATTTGACAGAAGATGTTTTAAAATCTTATGGATGGAAAGTTGATCATCATGGTTTTGAATTAGCAATGAACGAACAAAAAAATAAAGCTAGAAAAGCATGGGCAGGATCAGGTGATAAACAAAATAGTTTAGAAGTAATAAAGTCGTTAGGTAATATGGAATCCACAGTTTTTAGTGGTTATGAAAAATTTGAACTTGAAATAAAAGTAGAATTAATAATTAAAGATCAAAAAATTATAAATAAAGTTGTTGCTGAAGATAAAGCAGAAATTATCTTTAATGAAACACTTTTTTATGCTGAATCAGGTGGACAAATATCTGATACAGGAACGATTATTGGAAAAAACTTTCAAGCAAATGTTTTAAGTTCAAAAAAATTTAAAACAGGTAATAATAAGACGATATTTATATGTTTAATTGAGGTTTTATCAGGCGAGTTAATTGTCGGAGATATTGTGTCACAGCTTTTAGATGTAGAAAAAAGAAAGCATATCAGTTCACATCACTCTGCAACTCATTTGCTTCATGAAGCATTAAGACAAAAATTAGGTCTTCATGTTTCCCAAAAAGGATCTTTGGTAACTAATGATAAATTAAGGTTTGACTTTAGTCATACTAAACCAATTAGTGAAAATGAATTAAAAGCAATAGAAGATGAAGTTAACTTCAGGATAATGTGTAATGAAGATGTGAGTACTAGAGTAATGACGCCTGATGAAGCAATTAATACAGGAGCTATAGCTCTTTTTGGAGAGAAATACGGTGATAAAGTAAGGGTTGTTTCAATTGGAAAAAATATAACCCCAGATAGAAACGCTTGGTCAGTTGAATTATGTGGGGGTACTCACGTAAATAATACTGCAGAAATTTCTACTTTTAAAATTGTTGCTGAGACAGGAGTTTCTTCTGGAGTTAGAAGAATTGAAGCAGTTACTAATCTTTCTGCAATAAAATTTTATAATGATGAAGTTGATAAAGTTAAGTATATAGCAAATTTTTTAAAAACAAATCCATCACAGATTATCAAAAAAATTGAACAGTTAGTTTTTGACAATAAAAATACAACTAATGAGTTAATAGCCTTAAAAAAGAAAGTTATTTCTTCAGAAGAAAATCTTTCAAATAAAGTAAATTTAAATGGTGTAAGTTTTGAATATAAAATTTTTGAAGATTTATCTATTAAAGATTTAAAGCCAACGGCAGAAAGTTTCTTAAAAAAGAATCAAAGTGAAATAGTTTGTTTAATTAGTAAAATTGATAATAAAGCATCGTTAGTAATAGCTGTAGATAAAATGATTATTAGTAAGTTTAATGCTGTAGATATGGTTAATTTTATTTCTAAAATATTAGGTGGTAAAGGAGGAGGAGGAAGGCCAGATATGGCTCAATCTGGAGGGTCTCTGCCTGATAATAGTGAGTTAGCTATACAAAAATTAAAGGATTATATTAATAATACTGTTTAGGATATTTTAATTTGTTAAAAAATTTAAATAAAGAAATTTTATCATTTAAAGAAACTGAAATTATGGAAGTGGCAAATTTTGGTAGAAATTATCAATTGCAAACTGGAGAAAAAGTTTATCCAGCGTGGTTTGGAGAAGGAGACACTCCTACAGATCCAATCATTTATAATGAGACTATAAATGCATTAATCCAAGGTAAAACTTTTTATACTATTCAAAATGGTATTCCTAATCTTCGTTTAGAGATATCAAAATATATGAATGATGTTTTTGGTATTAATACAAAACCTGAAAATCACAGTGTTATGACTGGTGGTATGATGGGTTTGAGATTAATTTGTGATTTAATTATTTCTGAAAATGATGAAGTTGTTATGACAAGTCCAGTTTGGCCAAACATAAGATCATCAGTACTTCTTAAAAAAGGTATAATAAAAGAAGTTTCTATAAAATTAGATGAAAAAGGTTGGGATCTAGATTTCACAGCTCTTATAGATGCAATTACACCCTCTACAAAAATGGTTTTTATTAATAGTCCTAGTAATCCAACTGGATGGGTAATAACAAAAGAACAACAAAGGATGTTAATAGAACATACTAGAGAAATGGGTTGTTGGTTAATTGCTGACGAAGTTTATCATCAAATTATTTTTACAGGGACAGTTGCTCCTAGTTTTCTTGAAGTTTCTCTTCCTTCTGATCGTTTAATTGTTATTAACTCAGCTTCAAAAAGTTTTAATATGACTGGATGGAGAATAGGGTGGCTTACGCATCCAGAAGAATTAAGTGAACACATTGCAAAATTAGTTCAAATAACAACGACAGGTGTACCTGAGTTTCTTCAAAATGGACTTATTTCAGCATTGCAAAATTATAAGAATATAACTAATGATTTGAGACTTAATCTTAAAAAATCGCGAGATTTAATGTTTAGTAGATTAACAAAGTGGAGTGAGGTTGAATGTATCATTCCACAAGCGGCATTTTATGCATTCTTTAAAGTTAAGAATATGAAGGATTCAAAAGAATTTGCTAAAAAACTTATTCGAGAAACTAATGTTGGTGTTGCACCAGGAATAGCTTTTGGCCAATCAGGTGAAGGTCATTTAAGATTATGCTTTGCAGCAAATGAAAGTTTTATTAATAAAATTATGGATAAGTTAGAACCTGC
>CAZWGZ010000201.1:0-3033 GCA_964633395.1 uncultured Rhodobacterales bacterium | reverse complement strand
ATTCATCATATTGGAAAATTTGGATCTGGAATGTCAGTAAAAGTTTTAAATAATTTTGTTGCTTCTTGTTCAGTTGTTGCTGTTAGACACGTTCTATCAGAAGCTAAAAACTTAAATATAAGTCCAGATCAATTACTAGAAATACTTAATTGCTCCTCTGGCAAAACCTGGTTTAGTGAAAATCTCCACTCAATTGACTGGTCTAAAGAAAGTTATAATAAGGAGAATACAATAGGTATATTAGAAAAAGATGTTAATAGTTATTTGGATGGTTTGCAAGATGCAGGAACCAAAACTAATGAAGCAATGCAAAATTTTCAAAAAGCTTTATTGAAAGGGTTACAAAACATACCTGATTTTCCAAATAATAATTAATAAATCCCCATTTCTATCCCATTAATGAAAATCAAGGCTTTTTCTTCAACCTCATCTAAAAAATTGTTACTCCATGCCCCTTTTAAAATTAATGGAGGTAAAACTTGTTTCCATTTTAATCCCTTTAGAATTTTATTTATTGCAACCTGACTTCCTTCTCCATCTAAACCTGCACGAATATAGTAAAAAACAGGAAGACCATCAGTTTTATCTATTAATTTTTCATAACATCTGTCAAAAAAATCTTTTGTAGCTCCTGCCATATAACCAAAATTTTCAGTTGTTCCTATAAGAACTCCATCAATTGATTGAAATGAATTTGTTTTTGTTTCGAAAGGATTTAGAGAAATTAAGTTTATTTCTGGATTTAGTTCTTTGGTTAAAATTTCTATATGATTAGATAATTTAATAGTGTTAGGTGAAGGAGAATGATTTATAAATAAAATATTTTTCAATTTCATCTTTTCCATAATCTATTATTCTTAATAAGAGTTAGATATGTTTTTTAGAAACTATAATTTTTTTACAGCAAAATGGTTTAAAAACTGTACCAGATTTTCATATGGTTGTGCCCCAACTAAACTTTGACCAGAATACACAAACGTTGGAACTCCAGTAACACCATATTCACTTGATTTTTTCCAGTCTTCATCAATATTTTTTTTAAATGTCCTATCTTTTATCACTGATCTAGCTTCATTTATATCAAGTCCTGAGTTAGAAACAACGTCAAGAATAACCTCTTCTAATCCAATATTCAAACCTTTAACAAAATAAGCTTCAAAGAAATTATCATGTATAGATGTGTTTTTTTGTATTGTTTCAGCCCAAGCACCAATCTCTTGAGCTAATCTACTATTGTAAGTATGAGTTCTATCAATATAGGGTAATTCTTCTTGATCCATTAATCCCTTCATTCTTATATTTTTCTCTTTAATATCATCTGGATTGCTTTGGAAAAGTTCAAGCAAGGTTCTACCTTCTTGAGGAGTTTCAGGGTGCAAAGGGAAATGAACTAATTTTATATTAATATCAAAGTTATTTTTTATTTTTTTTACTCTTGCATCACCTAAATAACACCAAGGACAGACGTAATCTGTAAAAACTTCTAAAGCTAAATCATTCATATTTTTACTCGACTAAATATTAAAAATTAATTAGTTCCAACTAAAACCTGTTGTTCTTAAATAAAAATGAAGACCTTCATCTTGCACAACAAAGCTCATCATTCTTTTTGAACCTCTATTATGATGACTATGAAGCTCACCAGCAGGTGTAACTAAAGCAACACCATTTTCCCAACTTATTTCTTCATCTTCAATACGTGAGTAAACGTTGTCTGCCTGAATAGCAAGGGTGATTGCTGCCCCATTATGTCTATGAGGCCTTTGATCTCCTCCAGATTCAAGTGTATTTAAAGCTGTGTTAATCGTAGGGATTGTATTTCTACTAGGAAGAGTGTCTGGTGAAGAAAACTGTATTGCAACTCCAGCAGTTTCTTTAGTCTTTGGCCTATTATATATTTTTTCTAGAGAAGATTTGATTTTCTCATTAGTCCAGTGTGTAGCTTTTAATATTTTATTTTTGTCTATCGTTGGTAATAGTTTTTCAAAACATAAAAGAGGCTCATTTGTAACTTGAAATAATAAAGCATTATCTGAAAATGAGAAATGTTTAGTCTCATTTCCACCCGGCAAGCAAAAAACATCACCAGCTGTCCATTCAATAATATCATCTTCATTAGAAGTTTTTCCATGACCTTCCATTACATAATATATTTCACCTGATGCAATAAATTTATGAGAAATTGGGTCCCCTGATTTCAAGCGAATATATCTTGCTAAAATTGAAGGAATAGTAGCGGGGTATGGCGTGGATAATATATTAGACATATCTAATATAATTAATGAACTTTTGTTCTCAAAATTATAAGCTTCTTCTTTCTCTTTTATGAATTTATGCCTTGGAACTTTTGGCCAAGACCAATTAAAAACATTGTCAGGGCTATTATATATAGCTCTTTCTTGAGCATTTTCTTTTGTTAATTTTTGAATAACATTCATAATTTTTCTCCATTTATCAAAAGTATAATTATTTTAACTAAAAAAAATTATTTGTAAAATTAATTGAAAGTTAATCTTTTATATATAGCATCTAAAATGGGGAATAATTAAATGAAACTAAACTTAAAAAATTTATCTCATCATACAGGTGTAGAGATAGACAACATTGACTTGAAAAAAACTTATGATGAAGAAATTTATTCTCAACTTAAAAAAGCATTTATAAAACACTCTGTATTAGTCATTAGAAATCAAAATCTATCTTCTAACGAGTTTTATAAGTCATCTCAATTATTTGGTAAAGTTTTTGAACAGCACAATAAAAAATTTGCTTTGAAAGATAATAATTTGGTCCATTACATATCTAATCAAGATAAATTCGATAATGGAAAAATTTATATTCCAGGTGAAGGTTTTCACACAGATCACAGTAACGATAAAAATCCTCCTAAAGCTACAATTCTTCATGCAAAACAACTTCCTTCACTTGGAGGAGACACTCAATTTGTTAATATGAGTTTTGTATATGAACAATTATCTATAGAATTAAAAAATAAAATTAAAAACTTAAAAGCTATTCATGTATATCAAAGTT
>CAZWGZ010000200.1:0-3055 GCA_964633395.1 uncultured Rhodobacterales bacterium | reverse complement strand
TTTTTGGCTTTTATTCTTTTAGTTCTTTTGCTTTAGAGTATTCGTGTATTGATAAAAAGTATAAGCGTTTATCGAAAATGAACGTTGAAGATAAATTAATAAAATATCAAGATGAAAAAGGTAATCCTGCAGAATATCAAGTTGTAGAAGATTCAGATACAATTCTCATGGGCATTTCTAAAGGTAAAAAAGAAACAGACCCCATACTCAACTACATTTTTATTATCAAGGATAAATCCCTATCCCATAACTCTATTTTAAGATCTATTAAAGTTAGTTATAATGAAATATACTTTGAAAATATTACTTTAAAATGTATTGGGGAAATAGAATAAAAAAATAATATAAAAATAATAAATACTGTTGCTTTATTAGTTTCAAATTTGCATTATATTTATTGTTAATGTTAGTTGGGAATAATGGAAAATATAATTAAAATAAAAGAACATTCTTCTTTTAGAGGGGCCTATTCAGGGTCTGGAGATTTAGAACTTTATGGTAGCTTTGAAGGAGTATTAAAAATAAATACTCTTTATGTAAAAAAAACTGGAAAATTTTTTGGAAAGTTAGCGGCTAAAAATATTATAATAGAAGGTGAAGTAAGTGCTGATATAGAAGCAGAAACTCTTCATTTGAAACCAACAGGTTTAGTAGATGGTGATTTGATTTATCATAATTTAATTATTGAATCTGGAGGGTTATTGAACTCTAAACGAGTTCACAATATGTCTAACAATAATGATATAATCAAATTCAAAAATAATAATTAGTAATATGAATATTAGTAAAAAAGAAAATATAAGTATTCAAGATTTTACAAAATTAAATATTGTTTTAGGAACAATTTTAAAAGCTTCAAAAAATCAAAAAGCTAAATTACCTGCTTATATTTTAGATATTGATTTTGGAGAAATTATTGGTATTAAGTCTACATCTGCCCAAATCACTAATTATTCACTAGATGAGTTAATTGGTAAACAAGTGGTGGGTATTTGTAATTTGCCTGCAAAAAATATTGCAGGTTTTGTATCTGAAGTTCTTATTTTAGGTGCAATTAAAGGTAAAGAAATTAGCTTATTGCAAGCTGACCAAAATTTAGTAAATGGAACATTAATTGGTTAATATAAAAGGTAAAAAAATCATATCTGGCTTGAGAGGTATTATTCCTAGCCTTCATACCCCATTTCTTGAAGATAATAGTCTAGATTTAAATAGTTTAAAAAAACTTATTGATCATACTATTCTATCAGGTTGCTCTGGAATGCTCGTGGGAGCCGTAGCAGGAGAGACATCTAGCTTATCTATTGATGAAAAGAAAATTGTTACTGAATTCTGTGTTAATTATAACGACAATAGAATCCCTCTAATTGTTGGTTGTAGTGCAGATAATCAAAGTGATCGAATAGCTTTATCAAAATCAGCTAAAGAATTGGGAGCTGATTGGATTTTATGTCAGGCACCTATAAATATTAAAGGTAAAGATTTATTAAATTGTTTTAATGAAATAGCTGAAGTAGGTCCTGAAAACTTAATGATACAAGATTTATCATGGTCGGATAATGGTATGGATGACGAGGATATTATTCTTTTATTTAACAATGTAGAAAAATTTAGAGGATTTAAAATTGAAGTTTTAAATTCAGGGCCAAAATACTCTAGAGTTTTAAAAGCAACAAATCATCAGTTACATCTCAGCGGTGGTTGGGCAATTATGGGAATGATAGAAGCGTTGAATAGAGGTGTTCATGCCTTTATCCCTTCAACGATGGAAACTTTATATAATAAAATATATAAGTTATTTATTGATAACAAAATTAATGAGGCAAGAAATTTATTTGCTCAGATCTTACCAATTTTATCTTTTACTCACCAACATATAGATATTGCTATTAAGTTTTCTAAAATGTTACGTGTTAAAGAAGGTGTATTTGAAACATCCTTATGCAGACCTCCAATTGAAAATTTTGATAAATTTCAAGTTCAAGAAGCTAGTTTACTTATAGAAAATATTATACATTTACAAAGTAATCAATTTAATAACTAAACTTATAGTTAAACAGTCGTTAATATAATTGAACTAATAATTTAAAATTTTCCCCCTTAATTTTAATAGAGGCCTTAAAGGCCTCTATTTTTATTTGTTGTTATATATTTTTAAACACTATATTAATTTGCTCTTAATATCTTTTCTAGAGTTTTTTTATATGCAGAATAATGTCCCTTTAGGAATAGGTTTAATGGTTGTAACAACTTTTATGTTTTCAACTATGGATGGCTTTTCAAAATATCTAGCTGAAAATAACAATGTTTTCACACTAGTCACTATGCGTTATTGGTTTATAGCCTCAGTAATGTTTATAGCATGTGTATTGGTTAAAAATAGTTACACAAAAATTATCTACACTAAGCAGCCATATATACAATTAACTAGAGGTCTGATTTTATCATTAAATAATTGTTTGGTTGTATACACATTTACCTTATTAGGTTTAGTAGAAACGCATGCCATTATAGCATGTTATCCTCTTATTGTAGCCGGTTTATCAGTGCCTTTTTTAGGAGAAAAATTTGGATGGCGTCGTTGGACAGCTATTCTAATAGGTTTCATAGGTGTTATTATTATTTTAAGGCCTAATAGCAATATGATTTCTGAAGGATCAGTCTTTGCCATAATAGGTGCTATAATGTTTGCTGTATATCTTATTTTAACTCGTTATGTCTCTAGGTTAGATACTGCTATTACAAGTTTTTTTTGGATGGGTATTGGAGGGGCTATTACAATGACTATTATAAGTTGTTTTATATGGGAAAGTATACCTCAACAGGATTTTATTTGGCTTTTTGTAATGTGCACACTGAGCGCTAGTTCTCATTTCCTAATGGTAAAAACGCTCGAAGTTGCAGAGGCATCTGTAATTCAACCTTTTTCTTATCTCCAATTGGTATTTGGCTCAATAATAGGAATATCAATATTTTCTGAAAGTATAGATTCAATGATTATTCTAGGAGTAATAATTGTAATTGGATCAGGTCTTTTCACAACATGGCGTGAGCA
>CAZWGZ010000199.1:0-3111 GCA_964633395.1 uncultured Rhodobacterales bacterium | reverse complement strand
CCTAACTTCTTTAACTGCATTGTTTTTGCAGATACATACTTAAATGAGTTTGATATTCTAAAAAATTTACACCAAATAGAAGCAAACTTAGGTAGATTAAGGGTTAATATTAATGAACCAAGATCAATTGATTTAGATTTAATTGATTTTTGCAATAGAATTTCTAAAGATAATAGATTGATTATACCTCATCCTAGAGCTCATTTAAGAAGGTTTGTTATGGAACCTATAGCTGAGATAGACCCTTCATGGGTTCACCCTATTCAAAAGTTAAATGCAAAACAAATCTTAAGTAAATTAAAAAAACAAAAAATTAAGATTTATGAAGAACATAAAATTATAGATTGATTTTTTTATACAAAAGCTTTAATTAAATATTATTTGTATGGAGTATTAAATGGCACGTGTAACAGTTCAAGATTGTATAACAAAAATTCCCAATAGATTTGACTTAGTAGTAGCAGCTGCTCAACGTTCACGAGAAATTTCAAATGGTATTCAAATAGAAGTAGAGAGAAACAATGATAAAAATCCAGTTGTTTCACTCCGTGAAATAGCAGGAGAAGCGGTTGATCCAAATACTTTACAAGAAAGATTTATTAGATCAATGCAAAAAAATATTATAAAAGAGGAAGTTATTTCAGAAGAAGAAACATCATTAGAAGATGAGTTCGCGGCTTATCTTAATGAAAGTTCTGGAGATAAATCTGAAATCTCTGATCTTGCGATTAACAAAAGCAAACCAGAGGATGAAGGATCTTTTGATGACGTTTCTCAAGAGTTATTAAGAAAAGAAGATTGATCTTTTTTGATTTTGATTATTCTTATTATATGTTTATAAGAAAATGTATTATAGTAATGAAATATAATTTTAACAATGAACACATCAGCTTACAAAGTTTATGAAAAAATACTCAAATATGATAATTTAGTATCTAAAGAAAATATATACAAAGCATATAATATATCCCAAAAGGCCCACTCCAAACAGTTTAGAAGTAGTGGTGAACCTTATTTTACTCACCCATTAGCGGTAGCCAACTTTTTAATTGATATGAAGCTAGATTCATCCACTATTATAACAGCTTTGCTTCATGATGTTGTAGAAGACAGCGATGTTACGCTTGAAGATATTAAAAATGAATTTGGTGTTGAAATAGGAAAGTTAGTCGATGGAGTTACTAAGCTATCGAAACTAGAAATGAGATTTGGATTCGCTCAAGCTGAAAATTTTAGAAAATTACTTTTAGCATCTTCTGACGATATTAGAGTACTTGTAGTAAAACTTGCTGATAGGCTTCATAATATTAGAACTATAACTGGAATTAAAAGTAATGAAAAAAGATCTAGGATTTGTTATGAAACTCTTGAAATTTATGCGCCTCTAGCAGAACGTCTTGGTATTGTTGGTATACAAAGAGAATTAGAAGACAGATGCTTTGCCGAGATTAAACCAGAAACAAGAGATTCCATATTAAAACGTTTAGATTTTATTTATTCTCAAGATAAAATTAATATTCCTTTTATTACTGAAGAAATTGAAATTTTTTTAAAAAAAAATAATGTTAATTGTAAGATAAATGGTCGAATTAAAAGTAGTTATTCAATATGGAAAAAAATGCAGTTTAAAAACGCAAGTATGGATCAACTTGCAGACATAATGGCATTTCGTATAATAGTTGATGATACAAATTTATGTTACAAAACACTTGGACTTCTTCATCAAGAATATACTGCTATTATGGGACGATTTAAAGATTATATTTCTGCGCCTAAACGTAATGGTTATGAATCACTTCATTCAAGTTTAATAGGCCCCAAGAAAACACGAATTGAAGTCCAAATTCGTACGGAAATTATGAATGAGTTCGCTTTAAATGGGATTGCTGCTCATTGGATATATAAAGATAAAAAAAAACCATCTGATGGAATTAGATATAAATGGGTAAGAGAACTTTTACAAATTCTTGATGAAAGCTCTGGACCTGAAGAGTTCTTAGAAAACACAAAATTAGAAATGTATAATGATCAGGTCTTTTGTTTTACTCCAAAAGGTAATTTAATTATTCTTCCTAAGGGAGCTAATGCAGTTGATTTTTCATATGCAGTTCATTCTGAAGTTGGAAATTCATCCGTAGGAGCAAAAATAAATAATAAAACAAGACTCATTACCACAGAATTAAATAATGGAGATCAAGTTGAGATTCTAATTTCTGAAAATGGTTTTCCTGACCCAAAATGGATTGACAGTTGTATTACAGGCAAGGCTAAATCAGGTATAAAAAGGTTCATTAAAAATAGAGAAATAAAAGAATTTTCTCAAATGGGAACAGCTTTGTTACAAAAAGAGTATAGGCAACAAAAGAAAAGGCTTCACGAAAAAAGTTTGATCAAAGTAATTAATGCCTTTGGTTTGTCTGATTTAGATGAGTTATTAATTGAAATAGGTAAAGGTAATATTATAGCTAGAGAGGTTTTAAGTTTTTTGTATCCAAATAAAAGTAATGATCCTCAGATCATGCCTTTATTACCTAAACCACATTCGCATGAACAAATGAAAATTAAAGGTGTCATTCCAGGGATGGCTGTACACTATGCTCATTGTTGTCATCCATTACCTGGTGAAAGAATTGTTGGAATAGTCACAACTGGAAAAGGTATCACTGTTCATGCGCTAGATTGCTTTTCTCTTGAAAAATTTCATGAAATGCCTGAAATGTGGCTAGAAATAGCCTGGGAAAGAGAGGGAGTAGCCTTTCATAAAGGAAATTTAGTTACAATTTTAGCTAATGAACCAGGAAGCCTAGCTGAAGTTACTAAAATAATTAGTGTTAACAACGGCAATATCGCTAATATTCAAGTAATTTCAAGAGATCTTGATTTTTATAAATTCAATATCGATCTAGAGGTTAAAAATATTAATCATTTAAATCAGATTATAGCTGCAATGAGATTGTCGCAATTCGTTGAAAGTATTGAAAGAGGTAAAGATTAAAAGTGAAAATCTTTAGTAAAAAAACAAACATATCATCTAAAAATTTTATTTTAAAAATTTTTTTATTTAATAAAATAAAAAGATTTATATCTTATTATTGGTTGCGATTAGCAAGA
>CAZWGZ010000198.1:0-3150 GCA_964633395.1 uncultured Rhodobacterales bacterium | reverse complement strand
TTATTACTATAATAAAGTCTCTAACGAATTTAAAAACTTTCCTTTATCGTTTTTTGAAAATGGCTTATTTCCCCCTTTTAAAAAAGGATCTGATGATCTTAAATCTGACATTAAATCTCTTGTAGCAAGAATATTACCTATATTATCTCTAGTTAAAAAAACACCATCATGTTTAATAACAAAAGCTTTTTTCTCAATGCATTTGGCAGCTAAAGGGATATCTACTGTTATTGCAACATCTCCTTCATTTATATTGTCATATATCCATTTATCCGCCTCATCAGCACCTTCGTTTACGATCACTAATTTAATTAAATCATTTTTAAATGGTCTTATTCCTCCATTACAAACCATAAAAACACTTACACCATGACGAACTGCAACTTTTATTATTTCATCTTTAACTGGACAAGCATCTGCATCAACAAAAATTTTTTTCATATCCTAAATATTTCACCTTTCAATATAAAATCAGGTATTAATATTTTCAATCTTCGAAATGCTTCTTCTTTGGACAACGACGGTACAATACCAAAACCCTCCATGTTTTCTATCTCTAAGGCAATATCAGAATTATCTTCTCCTCTATTAATATAGCAATCTTGAGGAAGTTTAAAACTAACTTTCCATATTGGAACTTTTCTGGGGTATGCCAAATATCTATTTACTCTAGAAGCATCTATAACTAGCCTTTCTAGTGTATTTATTTTTTCTCCTGAACTCATCAACTAATACCTTAAATTTTGAAATTTAAATTTCTTTTACATTATCATACAATAAAGTTAAGATTTACATATTTTAACTAATATTAAGGATTTTTTATGCTTTTAGATATGAGAACTTATAGATGCAAACCAGGAATGATAAAAGCTCACCTCAAGCTATATAGTGAGATAGGAAAACCAGCTCAATCAAGAAATCTAGGAACCCCACTTCTTTTTGCAACGACTGAAACTGGTAATCCAAATGAATACACTCATATTTGGGTTTACAAAAACGCTGACGATAGAGAAAAAAAAAGAGGAGCAATGTGGAATGATCCTGACTGGATAAATTACACACAGGAAAGCGCTAAATTAGGAGCTCTAGAATCACAAGTAAATAAACTTTTAAATCCAGTAGACTTTTATGAGTTTAACAAGCCTTAAAGAATATATTAAGCTGGCTTAGCGGATCGATCCAGAAACTCATCTCTCCTTGATAAATAAAATGAATAACTATCAGGGAGAAATGACTTTGCGTTTTCTAAATTAAAATGAGTGGCGGCTTTGTAAACCCACTGCGGATCAGCAAGTAACTCTCTTCCTAAAGCCACTAAATCTGCTCTCTTATTAAGGATAATATCATTTGCCTGATTAGCACTTATAATAGCACCAACAGCCATTGAACTTATATTTGCTTCGTTTTTAATTTTTTCAGAGTAAGGCACTTGAAACCCAGGAATAATTTTTGATTTTACTAATACAGGAGAACTTACTATTCCTCCAGATGAACAATCAATTACGTCAACACCGGCAATTTTCAATGCTATTGCCAACTGAACATTATCTTCCAGAGTTGCCCCATCATCCGCTCCATCAATAGATGAAAGTCTATAAAAGATTGGTTTATTTTCTGGCCAAACAGATTTTATTTCAGCAATTATTTCAAGAGCAAACCTAATTCTATTTTCAAAAGTTCCACCATATTTATCTGTTCTTTTGTTAGAAATTGGAGAAAAAAATGAATGTAATAAATATCCGTGAGCACCATGAATTTCAATCATATCAAATCCAATTAAATTTGCTCTTTGGCTTGCTGTTTTGAAGTCATTTTTAACTCTTTCAATATCTTCTATTGTCATTTCTTTTGGAACTGGTGAATGATTATTTATTGGAATTGCGCTTGGACCAATTGTTTGCCAAGGAGGCTCTTTATTATCATCTTTAGTAATTGGAGAAGCCCCATCCCAAGGCCTTAAAAAACTTGCCTTTCTTCCAGCATGAGCTAATTGAATACCACTAATACAATTATACTCCTTAAAATTTTTAACTATTTTTGACAAACCAATTACATGTTCATCATCCCATATACCAGTACAACCGTGACCAATTCTTCCATCTTGGGATACTCCTGTGGCTTCAATAAAAGCTGCTCCAAGCCCTGAAAAAGCAAATCTTGAATAATGTTGAAAATGCCAATCACTTACTACCCCATTTTTAGCTTTATATTGGCACATTGGCGATAGTACTACACGATTCCTTAAAGTCTTTGATTTAATTTCAAATGGAGAAAACAAGGGTGGTTTATTCATTACTTTAGGCTCCTTTAATTTATAAAATTATAATTATCTTGTACAAAAATTTATTTTTTAAGAAAAGACCTTAGATTTTTTGATCTTTGTTGAGCTGCTGTCATCATAAAAGAGAGGTCTGAGCCAGCCAATATAAACCTCATTCCCATATTAATATACTCAGACATTAATTCTTCATTATAAACTCCACCCATACCTGGTGTTTTATTATATTTTTTACAAGCTGAAATTACCTTACTATAAGCTTCTTTAATCTTAGAATTAGAATAATCTCCAGGTATGCCCATTTCCATACATAAATCATTAGTTCCAATTAAGATTACATCAACTCCTGGGATAGACGCTATTTCTTCAACGTTATCAATAGCTTTTGGACTTTCTAACATTATAACTACTAACATGCTTTCGTTAATTATTTTTGCCACTTCAGGAATAGGTAATTTTTCAAAATTTAATTGAGGCAAAGATCCTGTCATTGAGCGATGACCTTTTGGAGGGTATAAACAATATGAAACAAGCTTTCTTGCCGTATCAGCGTCATCAACATGAGGGAAAACAATTCCCATCGCACCGCTATCAAGAACTCTAGTAGCGTGGTGGTGTGCAAAGTCAGGAACTCTGACTATAGGTGTTATTCCTGCATCTTGAGCCGCAACGGAAATTTGAGATGCTACATCAACGCCCATACTATTATGCTCCATGTCAATAAAAAGCCAATCATAATCAGACGCAGCCATTATCTTCCCTATATCTACAGTTCTACTTTGCCTTATACCAACACCTAAAGATAATTCACCTGTTAAAAACTTATCCTTGGCTATATTTTTCATAATTCTATTAACCTTTTTTCAAATTTA
>CAZWGZ010000197.1:0-3164 GCA_964633395.1 uncultured Rhodobacterales bacterium | reverse complement strand
TTTCGGTTGGAGGAATGCCAAGAAATAGGCAGTATTTTGGAACACTTCTAGCTGGTGTTGATCATATGACTCATACACATCTTCCAGAAAAAAACAGTTTTACAAAAGGATTGCCCGAACACGGTGATTATTTAGCAGATAATTTAGAGAGTATAGTTGCCCTTCATGATGCATCAACCATAGCTGCCGTTATTGTTGAGCCTGTTGCGGGATCTACAGGAGTGCTGCCTCCACCAAAAAATTATTTGAAAAGGCTAAGAGAAATTTGTGATAAGCATGATATTTTATTAATTTTTGATGAAGTTATTACCGGTTTTGGAAGATTAGGAAAAGCTACGGCTGCAGAATACTTTGGCGTAACTCCTGATATTATTTCTTGCGCAAAAGCTATAACTAATGGAATAATACCTATGGGTGCAGCAGTGGTTTCTAGTAAAATATATGAAACCATGATGGACGAGGCAGATATGCCAATAGAACTTTTTCATGGATATACATATTCTGGTCATCCAATAGCCTCGGCTGCTGGGATTGCTTCTTTAGATATTTATAGAGATGAAGATTTATTTAATAAGGCTGGAAAAACAGCAATTTATTTAGAAAATATAGTTCATCAATTAAAGAATGATAAAAATGTTATAGATATAAGAAATATTGGAATGGTGGCTGCAATTGAGATTGCACCTAGACCTGGAGCTGTTGGAGCTCGAGGTTATGAGGCTATGAAGAGCGCTTGGCATAAAGGTTTGATGTTAAGAGTGACGGGTGACACACTAGCCTTTTCACCACCACTAATTGCAGAAAAACATGATATTGATAAGATATTTGAAATTGTTCAATCAGTTCTAAAAGAATTAGATTAAATTTTTAATATTATTTATTGGAACCTTAATATATACGCTTCCATTGTCTTCTGGAGGAGGAAGGTTTCCTGCGCGCATATTAACTTGAATTGAAGGTATTATAAGTTGAGGCATATTCAGTGTCTTATCTCTATCTTCTCTAATTTTAACAAACTCATCTTCATTGATTGTTTTGTTAATATGAATATTTCTAACTTTTTGTTCACCTACTGTTGTAGACCACATAACATTCCTTGTTTCAGGAGGATAATCGTGACAAACAAACAATTTTGTTTCGTCAGGGTAGGTGAGTATTTTTTGTATTGATTTATAAAGTAGCCGTGCATCTCCTCCAGGAAAATCAGCTCTTGCGCTTCCTAGATCTGGCATAAACATTGTATCTCCAACAAAAATTGAATCTTCTATGACATGAGCTGTACACGCTGGTGTGTGACCTGGTGTGTGAATTACTTGGCAACTTATTTGCCCAATTTTATATACATCATTATTCTTGAAAAGTTTGTCAAACTGACTTCCATCTCTCTGAAATTCAGTGCCTGCATTAAAGGTTTTTCCAAAAATATCCTGAATTTCAGAAATTTTTTCAGAAATACCAATTTTTCCACCAAGTTGTTTTTGGATATAGGGAGAAGCAGATAAGTGATCAGCGTGGACATGAGTTTCAATAAGCCACTCCACTTCCCAATCTTTTTCTTTAATAAAAGAAATTATTTGATCAGCATTCTTATATTCTATTGAACCAGATGAATAATCAAAATCAAGAACACTATCTATAACAGCACATTTTTTTGATGAATTATCAGAAACAACATAACTGATTGTAGAGGTTTGTTTGTCGTAAAAGCCATTAACTGTATGTAGATTATTAGATTTAATGTTTACCATTAGAAAACCTCATTATATTAAATTATATTCGGAATAGGCCTCTTAGTTTCTTCATTTGACATTAAAATTATTTCTAAGCTTTTTGCAATTTCAGATAATTGAGCATCTCTTCCAGCTGGAGCAATTAATTGAATACCAAAAGGCATACTTTTGTGATCTAAGCCACATGGTAATGCCCAAGCACAGGGTATTGCCATTGTAGAAGCATAACTTAATGCTAACCATCGCATATAGGTTGGCATTTTTTTACCATTGATTTCATCAACAAATAATTGTTCATGAGGATATGGTGATACGGCCGCGGCAGGACAAATTAAAACATCAAAATTATCGAAAAAATTTCGAAAACTTTTATAAATTTTAGTTTGCATGACATGCGCCCATGAAACATCAGCAAGGCTGTATTCTAAGCCTCTTTCAACATTATCTATGACGTTAGGTCCAAGCAAGTCTCTATTATTATCAAATCTTTCTTTATGGGATGCTACAAAGTTAAATCCTCTTATAACTTCAAAACAGTTATGAATATCTAAGAAGTCTGGATGATCTTCATGGGATTGAAAGAAGTGATTTTTAAAAGTATTTATTTTTTTAAAAAAAACACTTTTAATATCATTATCCACTGGAGCACATCCTAAATCAGAAGAAAATGCCATTTTAACTCCAGATAAGTCTGAGCCTAATAATGTATCAGGTAATGATAACGCATCTAGACTAGAAAAAGGATCTTTTTTATTTACACTAATTTGAGCTTGTAGAAGAAGGTATGTATCAGATACAGTTCGGCCCATTGGCCCTTGAACTGAAAATGGATTTAATGCAACTGAGGCATCTGTTGCAGGAACAAGGCCCGGAGATGGTCGAAAACCTGTAACTCCACAAAATCCTGCAGGCGTTCTAAGGCTTCCACCATAGTCAGATCCATTAGCAAGCGGCATCATATTAGTTGCTAATGCTGCTGAGCTTCCTCCAGAAGAGCCAGCTGGAGTTTTTGTTAAATCAAATGGATTGCAAGTTGTTCCGTAAACCTTATTTTTTGTATTTGCTCCCGCTCCAAACTCTGGTGTGTTAGTTTTACAAAAAACAATGGCTCCTTCATTCCTTATACTTTGAACTACACTATCATCTTCTTTAGGAATTCTATTCTCATATAGCTTTGAGCCAGATGTAGAACGTAAGTTTTTAACTAAATTTAGATCTTTTATTCCGATAGGAAGGCCATGAAGTATTCCTAACTCATTTCCTGACATGACGTCATCTTCAGCTTGTTGGGCATCTTTTAGAACTTCATCATGGTTGATTGCAACAACGGCATTTATTGATGAATTAAGTTTTTCAATTTGCTCAAGACAACTTTTTGTTAATTCAACTGGTGATAGTTTTTTATTACCAATAAGTTCTCTAGCTTCAATTGCA
>CAZWGZ010000196.1:0-3212 GCA_964633395.1 uncultured Rhodobacterales bacterium | reverse complement strand
ACATCATGCTTCATAGCTTTAACCATTGCTTTTGATATTTGGTCAATAATAGGCTGTGGAGTGGAAGCTAAAACAGCATACCCTCTTGTTGTAGAGCATTTTGCTTTAATTCCTTTTTCATATGTAGATGGAACGTTTGGGTAGTCTTTTAACCTATTTTCTGCCATCACAGCAAGAGCTATAAAGCTTCCATCAGCAACTTGATTTGTAGCTTCACTAACATTAGGAAGTGTGGCATCAATTTTACCAGCCATCAAAGCTTGTACCATTTGTGCTCCTGATCCAAAAGGTACGACCTTAAATTTAATACCAGCTTCTTTAGCAAATTGAGCTAAACCAATATGTTCAGTTCCACCAATCTGAGCAACGCCCCAATTTAAGGCTTTCTTTTTAGAAGCTGCAACTAAATCTTCAAGAGTTTTATAGGGACCTTTTCCAGAAACCGCTATAAATGTTGGGTCATCCATGGCTCTTGCTACACCAACAATATCGTCAATTTTCATTTTAGACTTACCTCTTGCCATTGTGTAGAGATGTGATTGAGTAAGTGCCATTATTGTATATCCATCCGCAGGTCTAGATAGAACATAATTTTGAGCTTTAGCTCCAGAACCACCTCTCTTTGCAACTATAGAAATATCTGTTTTAAGATTTCTTCTGGTTCTAATAGAAACCATTCTTGCAGTAGTATCAGTTCCTCCCCCATATTTAGCGTGGATTACCAATTGAATTGGTTTGTTGGGGTATTTATCGGCGCTCGCTACAGACACAATTCCAAGAGTGCTTATTCCAGCAATTGCAATAACTTTTAAGCCAGTCTTTATCATTTGTCTTCTAAATGAAATTTTTTCTTGTATCACGTCATCCTCCCGATTTAATAAGTATTTAATATTCAACTCTGCTATTGATGATCATATTAATCAACAGTTCTTTTTAAAAAAATACTTAAAGTGTTAAGTTATTGGAGCTTATGATGCAATTTTTACATCTCCTTTTAACTGAGTTCTATGCATTATTCTTCTAGTGGATGGATCAAAAGCATCTCTTTTATGAAGAACGTTTAGGTTTTTCCACATTAATAAATCACCAGCATCCCATTTTTGGGTCCAAGTAAATTTTTCTTGAGTTGCATGTTGCCAAATATCATCTAATAGATCTTCACTTTGATTTATTTCCATTCCAATTATATATGCATGAGGCCTTCTTCCAAGAAAAAGGAGATGTTTATTAGTTTGAGGATCTTTTATTACTAGTGGATGTTTAGCTCCTGGTGTTTGAGATGGGTCATTACTTTCAGTGTATCCCTTTCTCAACATTCCAGCGCTGTTATGGGCTGAATCGTGGATTAAGATTTTACCTTTTATTTTATCTTTTAAGCTTTGTGGAAGTTCTTCATAAGCAAGTGCCATATTTGCAAAGTGAGTATTTCCTTGGTTGTGGGGTACTTCTAGTGCATATAAAATACCCGCTTTAGGAGGCAAATCATTATACGTCATATCTGCATGCCAAACGGCTTCTCCATCTCCTAAATTACCAATTGGAATTCCATTATTGCTTTTAACGTTTGAAATGACGTTAATTTCAGGAAACTCTGGCAAGAAAGTTATCCCGTACGGGTTAGGTCCTGGAGGGTCAAGTTCACCAAAATTTTTACTGAAGTTTATTAAAGCTTTATCATTCAAGTCCTGATTTTTGAAAACAACAACTAAACGTTCATTCCATGATTGATTTATAAAATTTATTTGTGATTCATCTAATTGTACTTTTAGATCTATATCTTCTATTTGGCCTCCCAAGGAATCAAAGCTTTTAATTAATTTCATGTAATTATCCTTTTATTAAATTTTATTGAATATCTCTTCTTTAAAAATTTTATACTTCTTTACTTTGTCCTCATCTATTTCTGGAAACCAGTTGGCATTAATTGTTAGATAACCTTTTTCAAAAATCAGAGGGTTTTTAAGAATTCTAGCTTCTGGCTTAATCTTTAAAAAACCATTATATTCCCCTGCATTATGAATCAACCCATTTGCAACTTTAGCTTCCATCCAACAATTGATTTCAGATCCTAGTCCGTCACCAATAACAATTTTCAGTCCTAAACTATGAGCATAATTAATAGCTTCTAATAAGTGTTCAATCGACATAAACCTTTTTAACTTTAATTTACATAATCCAACACCAGTCAATTGAGATGCTTTTTTAATATCTTTTAAATCACATATAGGTTCATCCAACATAATAGGAACTTTTGAAATTTTAGCTACCGATGCATTAGCTTCCCAGTCATCTGCGTCACAAGGCTGTTCAAACAGTTCTATATAATCAGGTTGTAGTTCTTTTACAAAACTACACCCATCAACTTTCGTGTATCCGCGGTTTGCATCAATTCTTAATGAAGCTCTGCCGTTTAAATGAGTTTGTATCAAATTAAGTTTTTTTAGATCAGAATTCACATCCTTTCCCACTTTAATTTTGATTGTACTAAAGCCTTCTTCAATAACTCTATCTAGCTCATCTTTTATTTCAAATTCTTCTTCAGCACTAAACGCTGTTAATAGTTTTAATTTTATAGAGGATCTATTTGCTAATATAGAATTATTTTCCATCATTTCTATAGCTGTAATCATAGCGCTTGAAGCAACTTTACTGAAATGTGAGTATGATGAAATAACTTTTTTTGCTTCTATAACAGATTTCTTCAAAATTAATTTTGAAAGAACTCTTGCGAACGTCCATCCCCCTTCTCTTGTCTCACTACTAGATCCTGGTGAAATATGTTGTTCGCCCCAGCCTTCTTTTCCGTTTTTATCAATTACATGAATTAAGAGAGGTTCAAAAGAATTAAAAGTATTATAGGATAATTTATAAGGTTTAATTAGAGGTACATCTAACCTAAATAAATTAACTTTGATAATATAGTTATCTTCATCTTGCATTTATTATCCTTGAATTAGATATTAAAGCATATGGTATAAATAAAAAAAATTAAGTATATATTTTAATGTAATTTTTTTTAACAACATTTTTTTTAATTTAGGAGATACTTGGAATGACAATATACAGTATAGGCGATAAGAAGCCAACCTTGCCAGATGAGGGAGATTATTGGATTGCGCCAGGAGCGCATGTTATGGGGCAAGTAGAGATAGGAAAAGATGTAGGTATTTGGTTTGGTTCTGTTCTTAGAGGTGATAATGATGTTATTAAAA
>CAZWGZ010000195.1:2045-3255 GCA_964633395.1 uncultured Rhodobacterales bacterium | reverse complement strand
GTATGGGCACTTCTTCGATATAAAGAAAAAAAAAATGGACTAGATCATCTTTCTTTAACAGAGAGAGATATACTTGAGAGCATACTTTATTCATTCGGGAATAAAAAAAAATTATCTTTGAATACTATTTTAAAAAACAATAACCACCCAAGAGCCACTTTTTTTAGGTCATTAAAAAAACTTCGTGATACCAATTATCTAATTGTCTCTAAAGAGGATAAAGATAAACGTAAATCAATAATTTATCTAACTAAAGAATTGAAAGCATAAAAAGTTAATTATTGCATAAGTTTTAAAATCTTTCTAAATTATTTAATATGTTAAATATTAAAAAAAAAATTTTTAAAAACCTTTCTAATTCTTTAGTTGGAACGATATTATTAATTGGAACTTATTTTTTCTTTTCCATCATGGAATTGACAGCCAAAGAGTTAGGAGAAAATTTTAACCCCTTTCAGGTAGTATTTGCAAGATATAGCTCTCAATTAATTCTATTGGTGTTTTTATTTAATCAAAATTCGCTCAAACACTTAAAAAGTGAATTTCCTTTAATACAAGTTTTAAGAGGAGCATTGCTTTTAATTACTACATGCTTAATGTTTACTGGATTAGCCAATTTACCCTTTGCTGAAAATATTGCAATTTATATGATTGGACCAGTAATCACAACAATTCTTGCATGGTATATTTTGAAAGAAAAGATTTCAATTCTTCAAATTATTATTGTTTTAATTGGCTTAACAGGAGCAATAATAATAGCAAGCCCAAGTCAAAATGAGTATAATTATGCAGTCATTTTTCCTTTTTTAGCTGCCTTGTGTTTTGCTTTTTTTACAATTTCAACCAAGTTTTTAAACTCTTCAGACAGCAATCAAACTACACTTCTTTTCACAGCCTTAACTGGAACACTATTATCATTACCTTTTATATATTTTTTTTGGAATCCTCCAACCTTTTTTCATCTTTTTCTTATGTTTTCTTTGGGTGTACTAGCTACAATTGGACATTTGTTATTCATAGAAGCGTTGAAAGTTATTAAGGCTTCCTTTGCAGCTCCTTTTGTATATTTAACAGTCTTACTTGCAGCTTTTTGGGGATATGTCCTTTACCAAGAAATTCCAAATAACAACACTATTATTGGCGCACTATTAATCATGTTAGCTGGATTAATAACAATAAAATTAAAAAATAAATAACAATAAAAATACCA
>CAZWGZ010000195.1:0-1945 GCA_964633395.1 uncultured Rhodobacterales bacterium | reverse complement strand
AAAAATACCAATGATTTATCTACTTATAAATTCTGTACTTCCAGTTGCAATTTTAGTTTTGTTAGGTTTTATTGCAACAAAAAGAAATACTTTTACATATGATCAGTCGTTAGCACTTCTTAAATATGTTGGAGTAATAGCTGTTCCTGTTTTAACTTTTAAAATGATAGTTACAGTTAATTTAAATGATATTAACTGGCTTCTTTTATTTAGTTATGTATCGTCTGAAATATTCATCTATTTGTTTGCAGGTTTAATTGCAAAATATATTTTCAAATTAGAATGGACAGAGGCGATTCTAATTGCTATGGCTGCTTCGTTTTCGAATCATATATTGTTTGTGTATCCTATTGCATTAACAGAGTATGATAATAATTTGTTAACACCTATTGTCAGTATCATCAGCTTTGACGTAATATTTCTCGTTTTTAATATTATTATTCTTGATTTAATTACAATAAAAAAAATCACATTAAAAAAAATAATTGTTAAGCAATTTAATAATTACCCTTTATTCGCTCTAATAATAGGGATGATCATAGTCTATTTTGAAATAAAATTACCATTATCTATCAATAGATCTATAAATTTCATATCATTATCTGCAGCACCTTGCGCATTATTTGCTGCTGGTATAATTTTAGCCCACCAAATAGAAAAAACACAAAAAAATATTTCTAATTTAATAATTATTTTTAAAATATTACTTCATCCATTGCTTGCTATATTTATTATTTGGACAATACATGATATAAGTTTTGATATATCTGAAACAACTATAATGGTTGCTTCAGCACCTGTCGGATTAATGGCGTTAATATTTTCAACTCAATACGGGGTCAAACCAAATGCTATTTCAGTGGCAATATTAATTACAACCATTTTATCAATAATAACTATTCCACTATCAGGTTCTCTTAGTTAAGTATTCTAAGAACCTGCAGTGAATTTAAAACCAATTTTTTCAAATTTATTAGATAAATTAGTTTCTATATCATTCATTTGTTTAGCTGCATTTGGAGTAAAAGAAATATCATTCATATCATGAACTCCTCCAGAAATAATAACCTGCAAAAGTCCTTCAATTTCACCAACATTAGTAAAAGATCGACATACACCTGGAGGTATTGAAATGGTATCATATTTTTTAAGTTTTAATTCTTCAGATCCATCATCATTCCATCTGATTAAGAATTCTCCTTCTAAAACAGTAAATGTTTCATAAGTTGCAAGATGATTATGAAGACCTGGACCTTGTCCTACTGGGCATTTAGCTATTGTAATTGTTATTCCGCCTGCTCCAACAATAGGAGCTCCATAATTAATAGGAGTTTTTCCTTCAGAAGGATCTAAGCCTATAATAGAAAGTAATTCTCTTGCATAAACAATATCTTTCCCAGCTTGAGGAATTGTTTTATCTAATTGAATTGGTAACGGTTTCAAGTCCAAGAATTTAGAAACTCTCTTATCCATGTATGATTTCGATAACTTTAATGTTTTCATATTGATCCCCTAACAACAACAATACATTAACAAAGAATATTATAGAATAATAGCCAATTAAATTTTATAACATGCAAAAACAAAAAAAGGGCCAAAGGCCCTTTTATTAAGTAATATTTTAAAACAGTTTACATAGGCTGAAGATTTACCGCAGCTACTTTTCCATTCTTTCCAGTTTCTAACTCAAAGCTTACTTTTGCTCCATCGTTAAGAGTATTCATTCCAGCTGCTTCTACTGCAGAAATATGAACGAAAACATCTTGAGATCCACCTTCTGGCTCTATAAAGCCAAAACCTTTATTTGGATTAAACCATTTAACTGTACCGTTAGGCATTCTTGTCTCCTTGTTATTTGCTCAATATATGAGCATTGTTGTTCAATCAAAACACGTTAGACTAGATTGAACATAAAATGAGCAAGGAAGTCGATCGTATTAGTCAG
>CAZWGZ010000194.1:0-3307 GCA_964633395.1 uncultured Rhodobacterales bacterium | reverse complement strand
TATCTGTAATCGAGACATAAAAGAGTAATGTTAAGATTATACATCCTAAGAATATGCTTAGTGCTTGCGAATATTGATTTAAACCAAAAGTAATATTACTAATCATTTTCTTGTTATCCTAGTATTCATTAAATTTTCGGTTGTTAACCCAATTTCTTCTAACCATGTTATAGAAAGAGATTTACCTTTTTCTAGTGATGTATGAACAAGAAAAGTTAAATCAAAATTCTCAAAAGCTTTTATTGTTTGATGATTTGGATTTTTATTTATATCTTTGCTATTAATTGTCATTCTTTCTATATCTAAAAGCCTCATTTTTGACTTTTGTAAATTCTTTTTTCTATCACCAATTGAAATATTTTTATCTAAAACTAAATTAAGTGCTTTTGCTCTTTCTCTTTCAAGAGTATCTATAGAATTAGCATTAGCATATGAACCAATAGTTAAACTTAATATTATAGTTAAATTTT
Source organism: uncultured Rhodobacterales bacterium (assembly GCA_964633395.1). Classification (GTDB taxonomy): domain Bacteria; phylum Pseudomonadota; class Alphaproteobacteria; order Puniceispirillales; family Marisalimonadaceae; genus CAJJBL01. The sequence goes on along the minus strand of CAZWGZ010000194.1, from coordinate 2,837 downwards.
TTATTAATTTTGACATTGTTTTTCCTTTATTATTAATTAGTAAAAATAGAAATTATATTAACTGGGTCATTAAAATTAGTTGATATAATGTCTTTTTCGTTTTCAGAAGCAAAAGTAATATTTTCTGCTAAACTCATGGCATCCAATACTACAATTTTTGCCATGTAATGAATCATTTGCTCTTTCATATCTAAAACTGCAATTTCAGTTTCTATGCTATGAACATAATTTCTAATGGCCTCCATTTTATTTTTAGGATCATTAGATAATATGTTTTTATTACTCATTGGATGCTTTTCAATTGCTAATTTAAGCTTTCTCATTGCATCTTTATTAACCTGATATTGCTCAAAGTATTTACTTTGTTTTGAAATATTGTATGAGCTGTTTTCTATAATTTTAAAATTTAATTTTTCAGCCCTTTTCATCGCAATATTTTTATTATTTAAAAATTTAGTAGAGGCTTTACCTATTAAAGAATTATTTTTTATATTTTTTTGAATTTTTTGAAAAAATATTTTCTTAGTATTTAACTTTTGTTTTTTCATAATTAAAAAATCATTCATGTCTTTTATGTAATTTTTTTTATTTATAATAATTTGATGTTTTATTTCCAAGGATTCCTCATTCGAAGTTCCTGGCAAAAGAGAATTTAATTCACTTATTTTTTGAATTTTATCTTTTATTTTATTATCTGTATTTTTTAGATTTAGGGCTAAAAGCGATTTGTTAAAATCATTATTCAATACCTTATTTAAATGCTTTGGAGGTAAAATATACATTTTTTCAACTATTTGTGGCTTCCATTCACCCATATTATTATTTGCTATACTCGAGACAGAATAAAACGATCCAGATAGAATTATTAAAAATAGCTTTATGTTTATATTTTTCATTTTATTTTCCTTTTTACTTTTTTGACCAATAATTAATGCGCTTTAATTCAGATCTAATAACTCTACTATTATTAATTAAAGCAAATTTACCTGATATATTTGAATCATTATGATTTAAAAGTGATTGAATGTTTTCTATAAAACTTGAACCATCATTATAAATTAAATCTTTATTAAAAGTATTTTGAAAATCTTTAAAATTTAATGATGCTTTGACTAAATTTCCTGCTTTAATATAATTTTGAATACTTAAAGCAGAGTTTCTCATTCTCTCATTTTCATTAACCATATAGGGATTATCTTTAATTAAATAATCACAGTCAGCTAAAATTTTAGCACTTTTATTATATAAACTGTCTGCCTCTTCTCTTTTAGTAATAGCAAGAGTATCGAAACTTTTTCCATCTTCTATGCAATTATTATAAGATCTAAGAGAACTACTTATTTTTACATTTTTAATAGATGTTTCAATTCTGGCACTCTTATTATCACTTAAAACATTACAACTTACTAAAGCTAAGCTTGAAAGTGTTATTAAAACTAGGTTTTTATATTTTATATTCATTTTATACTCTCTTTTAATTAATTTAAATAAATCACATCATGAACATTATAAGGAGTTGTAGACTGGATATTTGTTATCCTTCTTTTAGTCCTTACTTGAATGTTATAATGAGAAAATTTTGAAATTTTCTTATTTGAATAATATGTTTTTTCATAACAAGTTTCAGATAAGCTTCTATTTGGATTATCAATAGCAAGCATAGAACCAAACAAGGCTCCTACGGACCCAGCACCATGTCTATCACTTAAAGTATTGCCAATAACACTTCCAATCAGCCCTCCAACTGCAATATCAGTAAAATTAGTAGTTTGTTTACGATAAGATTTTTTACAATACACTTTAGTATAAGGTTCAGAATAGTTTGATGTTACTGTTACAGGCGTTACACTCATCACAACACCCCATTTAGATCTAAATTGTTCAGCAAAAGAAATTGAAATATTGGTAATTACAAATATTATTGTCGCAAAGATTATTTTTTTCATTTTGTTACTCATCATTAATTAACTTCAAATTAATAATGGAAAAGATAGTAAAATTTTTGTAATTTAAATGTATTAATAATTTTTTAAGAATTAAATTTATAATTTTTTATACAATTCTTATTAGGATATTTTATTTAATAATGCTTCTGCAAATATAGGAAATATTACTACTCAGTATTTTTATAAATAAAAAAAATTTAAGAGAAATACATAAAGAAAATCCCATAACAATATATTCCAAATGTAAATATAAAAACAATAAATCCATCTGGAAAAAATGTAGGTTTTTCTTAAAAAAAGCATCAAAAATAGAATAGGAATATGTATTACCTTCTTCAGATTTTGGAATTAAGTTTGATAGTTAGAAAGTTGGTCATCCCTTTTGCAAAAGCAAAAAAGGTACATATTAAATATAGGAGAATGAAAGTTGACTTGTATAGCTTATATAACTTGCAACCAGTTATTGGTGAAGTAAATTTGCTTAGGAGTAATTATCAGATTAGTATTATTAATGGTAAGAATAGAGTATTTAGAAAATGTAATATAAAAATTAAAAATAACAAAGTTAAACCTAATAAAAAATTCGAGGAGATATTATTAGAACTTATATTTATATGGAACTTAATTACTCTAAATATATAAAATTTAATAATAAATTAAAAAAACTAATTCTCAAATGAGACAAAGAAGGTCCGATTAATAATTAGTAATGTAAAAAAGCAAAAAAATAGAAATTATCAAAGAAAATACAAGTTCTATTAATTTAGAGAGTTATAATAATAAATAATAAATAGTAAAACTAATAAATTTAAATATATCTCCTATTTAATATAATAAAATTACCATTGTTTAATGAATTCCCTAGAATATTGAAATTTCTTTATTGGTGTT
>CAZWGZ010000193.1:0-3307 GCA_964633395.1 uncultured Rhodobacterales bacterium | reverse complement strand
CAAAACCAAAGTTTGAATTACCTCAACTGCAAGATCATGTAAGTGAGGGGACGGATACCGCAACCTCGATAGGATCATATTTTTCATCAATGTTAGATCAATCCATGAATTGGAAAGATGCAGAAAATTTATGTTCAAAATGGGGTGGGCATTTTGCTTTGAAAGGGATAATGAGCGTAGAAGATGCAAAAAAGGCTGTGGATATTGGTTGTACAGGTATAATGGTTTCAAATCATGGTGGACGACAATTAGATGGAGCAAGGGCTCCATTTGATCAATTAGCAGAAATTGTTGATGCAGTAGGTGATAAGATTGATGTTATTTGTGAGGGTGGTATTCAAAGAGGAACTCATATATTAAAAGCTTTATCAGTTGGTGCGAAAGCTTGTTCAGGTGGAAGAATGTATTTATATGCATTAGCTGCAGCAGGACAGCAAGGTGTGGAAAGAGCATTAGGCTTATATCGTTCAGAATTAGAAAGAGATATGAAGTTGATGGGATGCACTGATATTACCCAATTAAATAGATCAAATATTAAGTTTAGATAAATTTAATTTTGCTATGAAATTTTTTATTGTTAATTTTAAACTAATATCCAAAATATTCTTAATAAGTTCAGTCCCATTAGTTTCATGGAGTGCTTTAACCCCTAATATTTTTAAACCTAAAATTAATACATTTTTAATATTGTGTATGGGTTTGTTTTTATTTGGACTAGGTGAGAGTGTTTTAGTAGTTTCACAATATGGTGTCACACCTTGGACTGTTTTAGCAGAAGGGGTAGCTAACAAAATAAATATAGGTATTGGTCTTTCTACTTTTTTTATTAGCGTTATAGTTTTTATTTTTTGGTTTCCTCTTAACCTAAAGCCAGGTCTAGGGACTATAATGAATATACTAATTATTGCTATTACGATGGGTGTATCAATTCCATTTTTATCTTTTTTAAATGATATATTTAATGGCCTTTTTCTATCCTTTTTTGGAACTTTACTTGTTGGATTTGGCAGTGGAATTTATTTAATCGCTAATCTTGGTCCTGGAACAAGAGACGGTTTAATGACAGGTATATCAAAAAAATATAACAAACCCATCAGTTTAGTTAGATTTAGTATTGAATTCATTGTTGTTTTTTTAGGTTGGATGTTAGGTGGGACTCTAGGAATCGGAACTATAATTTTCGCAGTATTTATTGGACCTTCTGTTTCACTAAGTCTTAAATTAATTTCTTATTTAAATAAATAAATTTATCTATCTACAATGTTTTTATTAAAAGAGAAAAACCCAGAACTATTAACGTTGTTAAAACACAAATTCTAAACTGTTTTTGATTGATTTTATCTCTTATTTTCGTTCCTAATTGTTGAGCTATAAATGCTGGTATTATAAGGGCTACACTAACGATCAAATCTTGTTTTGTTGCAAAGCCATAATAAATTAAAGAGCCATATAATGGAAATGATCCAATAAAATACATTGTGGAAACAGTTCTTATAAATTTTTCTTTAGGAAGATTTGCGGCAACTAAATATGCCAACATTGGTGGGCCATAAAATGTTGACAATCCTCCTAAAATACCTGATCCAAAACCAATAAGAATTGTTATAGTTTTCTCCCAACTTTTATTTATATTTTCAATTTTTATACCAAAACAGTTTACTAAAGCTGCAAAGATAATTGATAATGCAATTATCTGAGTAATTGTATTAATATTAATTTCTAGTATTAAACGTGCTCCAATAATTAGCCCAATAATTAAACTTACAAACATAGGTAAAAATCTATAACTACTAACGCCTTCTTTGAACTTTATTTGTAAAAAATTTGTGAGCAATATAGGAGCGCATAAAAGCATCATTGCAGTTGTTGCAGGCAAAACAAATGCAATTATAGGTAAAGCTACCATTGGCATTCCAAACCCTAGTGTGCCTTTAACTAAACCTCCACCTAAAACGGCTAATATAATAATAAAAATTATGATTGGATCATTATACATTGTTGAACTTTAAAAAATTATCAAAACATGTTATGGTTTCTATTATAATTATTAACAAGTAAAGTTTTTTATTTTTAAGAGATAACATGAAAAATATAATTGATTTTTTGCAAATTAGAAGATCAGTCACTGCTAAAAACATGACTAATGAACATATTGATGATGAAGATTTAAATGCTATTTTAAATTGTGGAATTAGAGTGCCTGATCATGGTGCTTTAACTCCTTGGAAGTTGACTGTTATCAGAAAGAGCGCAAAACTTAGAATAGGCAATGATATTTTAGTTAAAGAATTTAAAATAAATAATCCAGATGCGTCCGAAGATGAAATTGATTACGAAAGAAAAAGATTTTGTAGAGCAAGTGTTGTAATTGCGGTTTTGTTTAAACCTGTTTCGCACCCTAAAATACAATTGTGGGACATGGAGTTGTCTGCTGGTGCAGTTTGCACTACATTACTTATCGCTTCTCAATCTTTAGGCTACGCTGCTCAATGGCTTACTGAATGGTATGCTTACAATAAAGCTATGGTTATAGAGTTAGGTGGGAACCCAGATACAGATAAAATAGCTGGGTTTATTTATATTGGTAATAAAGATAAACCTCCAATCGAGAGACGAAGGCCAAAAAAAGAAAATGTAATAGAATATTTGGAAAATTAATCTTAAAAGGTTTCTTGATTAAGGCATTTTTTAAAAACGTCACTGTCTACATTTCCGCCTGAAGCAATTACTAATATATTTTTTCCTTCAACATCAATTTTTTTTGCAATTGCTGCTGCTAACGCTACAGCTCCTCCTGGTTCTAGAATTATTTTAAAGTGTTTATATGCAATATTCATTGCAATTAAAGATTGATTGTCAGTAACCGATATTCCACCAGTCAAATTCTTTCTGTTTATTTCAAAAGTAATGTTTCCAGGTTTGTTTGCTAATAAAGCATCACATATTGATTGATGCTTCATGGAGTTTTTTATAATTTTATTTTCTTCAAGTGATTTTTTAGTATCATCAAAATTTTCTGGCTCAACAGAATATATTTTTGCATTTGGAAATTTTGCTTTAATAGCTGTGCTTACACCAGCAATTAATCCGCCCCCACCACAACAACATAGAACTACATCAGGAATAACGTTATTTTCATTTAATTGCTCTATACATTCTAAACCTGCAGTTCCTTGACCAGTTATTACTTTTATATCGTCAAAAGGTGGGATAATAACTGCACCTTGTTCTAAGGCTAAAGCTTTTCCTAACTCTTCTCTGGATTCTGTATTTCTATTATATTTTACTATATTCGCTCCCCAAGAAG
>CAZWGZ010000192.1:0-3360 GCA_964633395.1 uncultured Rhodobacterales bacterium | reverse complement strand
GAGCATTAAGATCTATTGTTTCAAATGGCCCCATAAAAGCCCATCTCAAGCCTAAACCATCTCTAATTGTGGCATCAATTTCATCTGAGTTAGCATAACCTTCTGAATACAATCTAAGTGCTTCATTTAATAAAGCACCTTGCAGTCTATTTAAAATAAATCCATCAATTTCTTTTTTAACATTCACACTAGATGCCCCAGATTTATCAAAAACATCCTTTGCTTTTTCTATAGTTAATGATGAGGTATTTGGACCTGGACAAATTTCAACGCAGGGAATTAAATGCGGTGGATTTGCAGGATGCGCAATCAGACATCTGTGCTGACCTTTTAAATTTTGAGTAATAGTCGAAATTGGCATTGCAGAAGAAGAAGAACCTATTACGACGTGTTCAGGAGCAAGCATATCTAATTTTGCAAATAACTCTTGTTTGACAGATAAAATTTCAGGAGCACTTTCTTGAATATAATCAACGCTTTTACATAAATCTTCGATGGACACATTAATAGAAATTCTACTTAAACTATCTTCAACATTTATCTCTGGTTGAATACTTTTAAGTTCTTCTAAAAAAAGTTTTACTCTTTCATTATAAGTATCAAATACAGCTGGAAAAGGATCATAAACAAATACATTAAAACCACTTTTAGAGAAAATAGCCGCCCAACTAGCGCCTATTAATCCACCACCAATTACGCCAACATTTTTCATTATTTTTCCTTTATTTAAAATAAGTATACTAATTTTAAAATATTATAGTTTATGTGTATCTATAATTTAAATGATTTTTCATATATTTTTTTTAATATATACTTAAAGTACAATTTTAAAATAATTATTAGGTTAGTTTAATGGGTCAATTAGTCAACGGTTTATGGGTTAAAGGATCTGTTTCAAACAATGATAAAAGTGGAACCTTCAAAAGAGTAGATAGTGTTTTTAGAAATAATATTGGAATAGATGAAAAAATATATACCCCAGAGTCTAATAGATATCATTTATACGTCAGTTATGCATGTCCTTGGGCTCATCGAGCTCTTATTTTTAGAAAATTAAAAAATCTAGAAGATCATATAAGTGTAGATGTTGTCCACCCAGACATGCTTGACATGGGGTGGTCTTTTGATACTAGTTTTTTAGGTTCAACTGGCGACACACTTCATCAAAAACAATTTGTTCATGAGATCTATCAATTAGTCGATAAAAAAGTTTCTTCTAAAGTAACTGTTCCTATTTTATGGGACAAAAAGACCAATACTATTGTAAATAATGAATCGGCAGAGATAATCAGAATTTTAAATTATTCTTTTAATGATATTTCAAATAATCATGATGATTATTATCCAGCAAATCTGCAAAGTGAAATTGATAATATTAATGAAGTTATTTATAAAAATATCAATAATGGAGTTTATAAAACAGGTTTTTCTAAAACGCAGTCATCTTATGAAGATGCTGCAAAAAAATTATTCAACTCATTAGACATGATTGAAGACAAATTAGAAAATCAAATGTATTTAGTTGGAAATGTTCTTACTGAAGCGGATATAAGGTTTTTACCTACTCTATTAAGGTTTGATTGTGTTTATTACTTACATTTTAAATGTAATTTCAAGAAAATTAGTGAGTATAACAATATAAGTCGTTACGTTAGAACATTATTTAAAAATAATGCTATTAAGTCCACCACAAATTTTGAACATATAAAAAGACATTATTATTTTTCTCACGAACACATAAATCCATATAGAATAATACCTATAGGTCCAAAGAATGTTTTGTAAAATAAAAAGACTTATTAAATACTATCTTTCTGAGGAGTAACTAAAACAAGCTTTTCCAAATTCTTCAAATAAACATTTATTTAATTCATTTTTCTCTGGCTCATATTCAGCATGCCACTGGACACCAACCGCGAATGATGGGTGTTTAGGAATACTAACAGCCTCAATAACATTATCATCCGACTGAGCTTCAATCTTCAATTCTTTTGAAAGAGTGTCTATTGCCTGTCCGTGAAGTGAGTTAACTAAACAATTATCTTTTCCTATTAATTTAGAAAAATAACCATTCTCAACAAAATCAATTCTATGTTTCAAAGTAAATATTTCCTCTACGGTTACCTCTTCACCTCGAGGCATACGGTGATCATTTTTATTAGGAAGTAAATGAACTCTATAATGAAGAGAGCCTCCATAAGCCACGTTCATTTCTTGAATGCCACGACAAATCCCAAATATTGGTATGCCTAGATTAACACATTTAGGTATCATATTTAATACTATTTCGTCTCTACCAACATCAATAGGCTCGTCTGATGGGAAAGGGTTGCCTCCAAAATGGTGTGGCTCAATGTTAGCCCTCCCTCCAGTTAATACTATACCATCAATCCTTCCAAGAAGTTCATCCAAATCATTACCTTTAATGTTTGAGGGGATGAGGATAGGTATACCATTAGTAAAATTTGCTACAGCATTAACGTACCTTAACCCTGTAGAATGTGAAATTTGTCTTCCATTAAAGTTTGTTAACTCATTTGTAGATATTCCAATTAATGGTTTTTTAATAGACATATTTAAATAACTCGACTGATTTTGTATAAATTTATTAGATTTAATATCCTAATTGACTTGCTAAATCATTGAAATCTTTTGAAAGAACATCCCATTTCCTATCACGTTTATAATCATTTACTTCATCAAGATCAAATAACTTCTCTTTACCATATTCAAAAGGTCTATGAACATAAGCCGTTTTCATTCCTTGGAGGCGAGCACCTGCTAAATCATCATCATGAGCTGCAACCATCAAGCACTCTGACGGTTCTAAATTCAATGCCTTACAAGCTCTTAAGTAAGCCTCTGGATGAGGCTTATAATAACCAATAACTTCAGCTCCTAAAATAACATCCCAATTTAAATTAGAATACTTTGCCATATTAACTATCAAAGCAATATTACCGTTGGATTGAGCTGCTAAAATAAACTTTGTTTTTAATTTTTGAAGACCTTCACTACTATCTGGCCAGCCAGGAAGCCTATGCCAAGCTGTCACAAGAAAATTTTTGTCATCCGGGGAAAGATTATTTAAATTATATTTTGGGGCAATTTTAATCAAATTTTCCATATGCAGTTCATCCAATATAGTAAATTCGCGCCTACCTTTTCTAATTTCTTCCATAGCTGGCTGATATTCCGCTCTCCACGCATCTGCAAACTCAGCTGAATTAATATCAATTTTATTTTTTTTTGCTATGATTTCAGTAGCGTTAATAATTCCTAATCTCCAATTAACAACTGTTCCGAACACATCAAAAAGAAGAGCTTTTACTTTTAACATTTTACTTGTCCTCCATAAGT
>CAZWGZ010000191.1:0-3392 GCA_964633395.1 uncultured Rhodobacterales bacterium | reverse complement strand
TAAAACGATTAGCTATTATGGCACACGATGGAATTGCAAGATCAATAAGTCCAGCGCACACACCAATGGATGGTGATACTATTTTTGCTATATGCACTAACCAAGATAAAAATAGACAGAATCTTGATAATGTAGATATTTTAACTTTAGGTTCACGAATTAGTGATTGCGTTGCAAGAGCTTGTAATAGGGGAGTTTTCGAAGCAAATTCAATTAGTGAGTCTAAACCATCATGGAAAAGTTTATTTCAAAAAGATTAATCTGAATTATATCAATCAATTTTCATTTGCATTGCTTCTGCTTTTCTTTTTAAACGCCAATAGAATATTGGAGCAAATAGAAGGCTGGTCATATAAATTAAAACTAGTATTGTAAATCCTTTTATTGGATGGCTAATAATTGCATTACTTAAAAGAGCTAAAATTATTAACATAGGAATTACAAATGATTTAGGAATTTGAAATACTTTTCCTGAAAAAGTAGGTAAATTACTTACCATACCTATTGATATTAACACTATCCATAAGCCTATTATTTCAAATGATTTAAAGTTAGCTATTTCAACATTATTTTCTAATGCTAGAGGTAAAAGCAATAAAAAAGCTGCGGCAGGAGTAGGAATACCATTGAAATAATTTTTTGCGTAGCTTGGTCTATCAGATAGTTCTGAATTAAATCTGGCAAGCCTTAAAGCAGCACAAATAACATATAAAACAATGACAATCCAAAATAAATTATTTTCTGGTTTGTCCATCCATAAATAGATTGAAAACGCTGGAACCGCTCCAAAAACTACAAAATCGGAAAGTGAGTCCAAATGCATACCAAAATCACTAGTCGATTTTAACAGCCTTGCAACTCTTCCATCTAACATATCAAAAACTGAAGCAATAATAATCATTATGATAACATTATCCCAATTATTAAATAACGCTTGATACATAGCCTGCAAACCAAAAATAAGAGCACATACTGTTAAAAAATGAGGAAGCATCCAAACAACAGAGAACCGCCTTGGCCTTGATTGGAAAGCTTTTTTAGCAAATTTCATTCCCTTATTCGTCATCAGTCTTGACCTTTTACAGATTTATTACCTTTTGAAAAATCAGCAATAATAGTTTCGCCAGCAATAGTTTTTTGGCCCTCAAGTACTAAAACAGAAGTATCTGAAGGAAAATAAATATCTACCCTACTACCGAACCTAATCAACCCAAAAACATCTCCTGCTTTAAGTAAAGAGCCTATATCAACATCACAAATGATCCTTCTTGCAACTAAACCAGCAATCTGAACAAAGGCAATTTTTTTACCATTTTCAGTATCCATTCCTAATATTAATCTTTCATTGTGAGATGAAGCCTTATCTAAGCTAGCGTTGAAAAATAAACCAGGTATATAGTTTTTGTAAGTTATTTTTCCTAACATTGGAGATCTGTTCACATGAACATCAAAAACATTCATGAATATACATACTCTTTTCCAATTCCCATTAGGTAAACCTATTTCATCATGTGGAGTAATCTCAGAAATTTCTATTACCCTTCCATCAGCAGGGGCAATAATCAAATTATTTTTATTAGCACCTGATAAAATTGGGGTAATACGATTTGGGTTTCTAAAAAAATACACACACCATATAGTCAAAACAAAGCCTATAAAATACAATGGGGTCCATAACCAACCAATTATAACAGTCAATATTATAAAAATTGCAATAAATGGAGTACCTGCTGGATGGATTGGAACCAATACTGAGGTTTTTATAGAATCAATGATTGTCATTTTTTTTCCTATCTAGAATAACATTGAGTTAAAATAGTACTAGAGGTAGAGATAAAGCAATAATTAAGTAGATAATTAAATACAATTGCTCTTATTAACATAATAATGTAATAATTAAACCATATCTTGAGGTAAATTGTGAATAAAATTAAAGAAAAAAAATTAAACTCTATAAAATCTCAAATAGTTGAAATCACTGATTTTGTTGAATCTAGTATTGAAGATACAAGTAAAGAAATATTTCCTAATAAAAATGATAATGAAAACAAAGAAAAAGATACTTTTATATTAACGAAAATAATTGAACCCTTTCCAAAAAGTACAAGTCAGTTAGATAATATTAATTTTATTAAAGATGAATTGAGTATTGTTAAATCAATGTTATCAAAACAGGAAAAAACTTTAGAATCAATTTTATTAAAAATAAAATAAATTTTATTTTTAATTTAGAATTTTGTTGATTTTGCTAATCAAATATGATGGTAGAACAGATTTTGTATAGTGGTGTTAAAAAAACTGTATCTTTTTTAGTTCTGTGTTATATATTGATTGCTAGTTATGTAGTATGTGGAGGTTTATATGCGTTTTTTTCCAGTCAATTTCTGGCTGTTAACGTTAAGTGTAATTGTAAGTTTGGCTACACTTAATATCAGTCCTGCTCATGCAGGTGGTGATCCATCCATAAAAGATACAAAAATAAGTAAACAAAAATCAAATGTTATTCAACATGATCATAACCAAAAAAGTAATGATAAAATAAAGAAGCCTTTAACTAAATCAGTAAAGAAAACTTTAAATAAATCATCTAATAATAAAACAATTTCTAAAGATGAAAATGTAGAAACATCTGGGTTTGCTGCAATAGAAGACGTTCCGTTAATTATAGATCTATCATCTGTGACCGACTCTGATGGAATGGGTTCAGTAAGCGTTCAGTGGCAAATATCTCCAGACAACAAAAAGTGGACAAATATTAGTGGTGCAACAAATCAATCTTTCACTCCAAGAGAGATACATGTTGGCAACAGATTAAGAGTAGTTATTTCATACGTTGATGGACAAGGTAATTTAGAGCCATTAACAAGCCCTCCATCTACGGCAGTAAGTAACGTTAATGATAAACCTACTGGTTCCGCGAGATTAATAGGTGCTTCTGTAGAAGATAGCGCACTAGTTGTAGATACATCTAGCATAGCTGATGAAGATGGTATTGGAGGTTTTGATATAACGTGGCAAAGATCATCTTCAAAATCTTCATGGGTAGCTTATCCAACTGAGCAGATTGAAGTACTTAGACTAGGTCAAGCTCAAGTTAGTTATTCATTTAGGGCTGTAGTTTCTTATGTAGATTCTCATGGTACTAGAGAAGTATTATATACAAGCCCGTCTGAGACCATAGATAATTTAGATGATCCTGTTCAAGGAGAAATTACTATCATTGGTGAACCAAAAGAAGGAATTACACTTCGAGCCTTATCAAATTCTTTATCAGATGAAGACGGTATTGCTTCAATTGCTATAAGTTGGGAAACATCAAAAGATGGAAGAAATTGGTTAGGGCTAAGCAGCTTAAGTGGACCTATTCTTCCTTTAGGTCAGAGCCTTGTTGG
>CAZWGZ010000190.1:0-3397 GCA_964633395.1 uncultured Rhodobacterales bacterium | reverse complement strand
TTATTAAAGTTACGGGAGTTTAATTAATGGCTAAAGTTATTGGTATTGATTTAGGAACAACTAATTCATGTGTTGCTGTTATGGATGGCAAATCACCAAAAATTATTGAAAATAGTGAAGGTGCAAGAACAACACCTTCAATGGTTGGTTTAGTTGATGATGAAAGATTGGTTGGTCAGCCTGCAAAAAGACAAGCAGTAACAAATCCAGAAAATACTCTCTATGCGATTAAAAGATTAATAGGTCGAAGGCATGATGATAAATATTCTGATAAATTTTCTAAGTTAGTTCCTTACAAAATAGTGCCAGCTAAAAATGGCGATGCTTGGGTTGAAGCGAATGGTAAGGAATATGCCCCATCAGAAGTATCTAGTTTTATTTTACGCAAGTTAAAAGAAGATGCTGAAGCCTTTCTAGGTGAAACTGTCGATAAAGCAGTTATAACAGTTCCTGCTTATTTTAATGATGCACAAAGACAAGCAACTAAAGATGCTGGAAAAATTGCGGGTTTAGAAGTTTTAAGAATTATAAACGAGCCTACAGCTGCTGCCTTGGCGTATGGTTTAGATAAAAAAGAAAGTGGAACCATAGTTGTTTATGACCTTGGTGGTGGAACATTTGATGTTTCAATACTTGAAGTAGGAGATGGAGTTTTTGAGGTTAAATCAACTAACGGAGATACATTTCTAGGTGGTGAAGATTTTGATCAAAGAATTATAGATTTTATAGCGGATCAATTTAAAAAAGAGAATGGTATTGATTTAAGAAGTGATAAGCTTGCTCTCCAAAGAATGAAAGAGGCTGCTGAGAAAGCTAAAATAGAACTTTCAAGTGCAGCTCAAACTGATATTAATCTTCCATTTATAACTGCTGATGCAAGCGGACCAAAACATTTAAATGTTAAAATGACAAGATCACAATACGAAGCTTTAGTTGATGATTTGATAAGCAAAACTATTGTTCCTTGCAAAGCGGCTCTTAAAGATGCAGGTGTCAGTGCTAGTGATATAGATGAAGTAATTTTAGTTGGTGGAATGACAAGAATGCCAAAAGTTATTGAAGCCGTATCTACTTTCTTTAAAACCGAACCACATAGAGGTGTAAATCCTGATGAAGTAGTCGCTTCTGGTGCTGCAATTCAAGGTGGAGTTTTGATTGGTGATGTAAAAGATGTTCTTTTATTAGACGTAACACCACTTTCTTTAGGTATAGAAACTTTAGGTGGAGTATTTACTAGATTGATTGATAGAAATACAACTATACCATCAAAAAAAGCTCAAACTTTTTCAACTGCAGAGGATAATCAATCTGCTGTTACAATACGAGTTTCGCAAGGTGAAAGAGAAATGGCTTCCGATAATAAATCTTTGGGAGAATTTAATCTTGAAGGTATTGCTCCTTCAGCAAGAGGTGTTCCACAAATTGAAGTAGCTTTTGATATAGATGCTAACGGAATTGTAAATGTAAGCGCTCAAGACAAAGCAACAGGTAAAGCTCACAATATCACAATTCAAGCTTCTGGTGGACTTGATGATAATGAAATAGAAAAAATGGTTAAGGAAGCTGAAGATAACGCTGAAGCAGATAAAGAGAAGCGAGATGTTGTAGATTCAAGAAATCAAGCTGAATCAATGATTCATGGTGCAGAAAAATCTATATCTGATTTAGGAGATAAAGCAGATCCTGATATTAAAGGTGAAGTTGAATTAGCTATTCAAGATGTTAAAACAGCATTAGAAGGAGATGACGTTTCTGTGATTAAAGAAAAAACATCTTCTTTATCAGCTGTGATGATGAAAATTGGGGAAGCTGCATATAAAGCAAATGCTGATCAGAATAATAATAGCGATGATCAAAGCTCTAAAACAACTAATGAAAATAAAGAAGATGTTGTAGATGCAGATTTTGAAGAAGTTAAAGAAAATGAAGATAAGAAAGATGCTTCTTAAATAATTTTTGCAATAACATTTAAGGTTTAATTATGGCACGCGATTATTATGATGTTCTAGGTTTATCTAAATCAGCTTCAGAAAGTGATATTAAATCTTCATATCGTAAATTAGCTATGAAATACCATCCTGATAAAAATCCAGATGATAAAAAAGCTGAGGATAATTTCAGAGAAATTACAGAATCTTATGAAATATTAAAAGATCCACAAAAGAGAGCGGCTTATGATCAATATGGTCATGCAGCATTTGCCCAAGGATCTAATGGAGGAAATCCAGGAGGAGGCTTCGGCGGAGGAGGCTTTTCTGATATATTTGAAGATATGTTTGGTATGGGAGGAGATCAAGGAAGACGTTCCGCTCCAACAGGTTCAGATCTTAGGTATGATTTATCAGTATCTTTAGAACAGGCATTTTCTGGAGATCAAATGGAAATTTCTTTAACTGTTCCAACAAAATGTGAATCTTGTAATGGTTCAGGTGCTAATAAAGGTTCTCAACCGAAGCAATGTAATCAATGTGGAGGGCATGGAAAAGTAAGAGCTCAACAAGGTTTTTTTACTATTGAAAGAACTTGTGCAGCCTGTTCTGGTGTTGGAGAAACAATTAGTGATCCATGTAGACCATGTAAAGGACAGGGTAGAGTTAATAAAAGTAAGAAACTTTCGGTTAACGTACCAGCAGGCGTAGATAATGGAACGCGTATTCGTTTATCAGGAGAAGGTGAAGCAGGTGCAAGGGGATCTGCTCCAGGTGACTTATATATTTTTATTGATATTAAGGAACACTCTTTGTTTCAAAGAGACGGCAAAGATACTTTTATCGAAGTTCCAGTTTCTATAGTTGATGCAGTTTTAGGAAATTCTATACAGGTGCCATGTGTAGATGGCTCTAAAGCAAAAATGAATTTAAGTTCAGGAACCCAAAGTGGTACCCGGTTGCGAATGAAAGGTAAAGGAATGCCAGCTTTGAGAGGGGGATCTAGAGGGGATCAGTATGTTGAAATTAATGTTGAGACACCAGTTGGAATATCAAAAAAACAAGAAGATCTTTTTAAACAAATAAAAGAACTAGGTTTAGAAAAAGTAAGTCCTAAAACAAAGAGATTTAAAAAAATGATTGAGTAATTTATTTTTAATGTATATTGGATAATTAAATATACTTTATTAGGTGAATTATGAAAAATATATCTATTTCTATTCCAGGTGGAAACGGACGAATGGGAAGAACGCTATTAAAACTAATTCTAGAAAATAAAAAATATAATCTTGTTAGTTCAACGTGTCTTCCAGGTGAAACAGAAGAAGGAACTGACATAGGTCTTCTTGTAGGTAAAAATAAAATCGAAAAAAAATTAAATAGTGATCCATCATCTCTTTTTAACAATGCAAATGTAATAATAGATTTTACAGTACCTGAAGCAACAATGTTTCATGCAAAAAAAGCAT
>CAZWGZ010000189.1:0-3422 GCA_964633395.1 uncultured Rhodobacterales bacterium | reverse complement strand
AATTTTCAAGATGATCTAGGTCGTTATGTCTAAAAATTTCTTTTTTAGCATTAGACTTTTTAATTCCAGATATAATAGAGGCATGGTTTTTTTCATCAGAAAAAACAATAGCATCGCCTAATATTTCAAGAATAGTGCTGATAGTTGATTCGTTAGCTACATAACCTGATGAAAAAACAAGAGCTTTTTCTTTGTTATGTAGTTTTGCAAGCTCATCTTCTAATTCAACAATTGCAGCGCTATTACCTGAAATATTTCTTGTTCCACCTGATCCAGTTCCCATAATCTGAACTGCATTTCTCATTGCATCTATAACTAAATTATTTTGGCTCATTCCTAAATAGTCATTTGAGCACCATACAATAATTTCTGATCTATTAGAATCGTGTTTCCAAGTTGCCACTGGGTGAGATCCAGCTTTTCTTTCTATTTCGTTAAAAAAACGATATCTACCCTCAGATTTAATTTTATTTAACGATTTTTGAAACTTTTTAGAATAATCCAACTTCATCCTTATTTACTAAATAAACTATTTTAATATGTTGTTAAGTTAGAAGTAATATCATAATTATTATTATCAATAGTTTATATTATAAAAAAAGTGTAATAATTATATACTTCAAATTTATAAATATAATTGATACTCTAATCAGTCAAATAATTTACAGTAAAAAAAAATCATTTTTGATTTTCATGCTTGCACTTTTTGAAAGTTTAAATATAAAAATAATAATTTTAATTTTATTATTAAATAGGAGTTTTATTTAAGTGGACACTTCAAAAAAAACAAATTTAGTAAATGCCAAATCATTTGTCGATGGTGGAAATAGAGGTGGACTTATGGGAACTAGAATAGTTTTACCTGAATCATATTCTCCATCAGATGATGAAGAGTTTATGAATGATAATCAATTAGAGTTTTTTAGACAAGAGCTATTAACGTGGAGATTAAATCTTCTTGAAGATGCAACAGATACTAAAGATAACCTCTCAGAAGAAGGGCTTCAAAGACCCGATATAGCTGATAGAGCTCAAGTTGAATCTGATGCTTCTATTCAATTAAGAACGCGTGATAGGGAAAGAAAATTAATAAGCAAAATTGATGCTGCTTTAAGGAGAGTTGATTTAAAAACATATGGTTATTGTGAAGAAACGGGGGAACCTATAGGATTGGGTCGTTTAAAAGCAAGGCCAATAGCATCTTTAAGTGTAGATGCTCAAGAACGTCATGAAAAAAAGGAAAAAATCCATAAGGACGAATAAATTTAAAGATAAAGTAACATACATATTTTAATTAGAACATATAGTGAACATTGGTTGACAAGAGAACAAAACATGAATATAAATTGATTTTAATTTAAGTTGAAAGAATTTTAAGCATATGTCAGTAAGGGGAAAACAAATGAGCGCTGAGGTAATAAAAATGTCTAGTCAAGATAAAGATAAAAATGTAGCTCTAGAAGCAGCTATAGGTCAAATTGAAAAAGCTTTTGGAAAAGGTTCAGTAATGAAACTTGGCACTTCAGGAGCAAATATGGATGTGCAGGCAATATCAAGTGGTTCACTTGGTCTAGATGTTGCCTTAGGAATTGGAGGTCTTCCAAAAGGAAGAATTGTAGAAATATATGGCCCTGAAAGTTCGGGCAAAACAACATTAGCGCTGCACGTAGTAGCTGAATCTCAGAAAACTGGTGGAACATGTGCCTTTGTTGATGCTGAACACGCTTTAGATCCTGTTTATGCAAAAAAATTAGGCGTTAATATTGATGAACTTTTAATATCACAGCCAGATGCTGGTGAACAAGCTTTAGAGATAGCAGACACTTTGGTAAGATCTGGAGCTGTATCCGTTTTGGTAGTAGATTCTGTTGCTGCACTAGTTCCAAGAGCAGAGTTAGAGGGGGATATGGGAGATACTCATATGGGACTTCAAGCTAGATTGATGAGTCAAGCATTAAGAAAACTGACTTCTTCAATATCAAAATCAAATTGTTTAGTTATTTTTATAAATCAAATTAGACAAAAAATTGGGATTATGTTCGGAAATCCAGAAACAACTTCAGGAGGTAATGCTCTTAAGTTTTATGCTTCAGTTAGGTTGGATATAAGAAGAATTGGAGCTATTAAAGATAAAGATGAAATTGTTGGAAATCAAACTAGGGTTAAAGTGGTAAAAAATAAAGTAGCACCCCCATTTAGAACAGTTGAGTTTGATATAATGTACGGTGAAGGAATATCAAAAAATGGTGAGATAATAGATTTAGGTGTAGCTGCAGGAATTGTAGAAAAGTCAGGTTCATGGTTTTCATATAATGAGCAAAGAATAGGTCAAGGTAGAGAAAATGCTAAAAACTTCTTAAAAGAAAATATAGATATAGCCCTTGAGCTAGAAGAAAAGATAAAAGGCAATTCAGTTCTTGTTGAAGAAATTCTTATGAACCCAGAACAAACAAACGCTGAAGAAGAAAAATAAATATTTTTGTAGATTTGTTTTTTATTAGTTTGATGTTATCAAAGTTAATATAATTAATTTTTTGTAGCAAGTATCATGTCAATTAATAATAAACCAACAGTAAATTCTATAAGATCAAAATTTATAGATTATTTCAGTAAAAATGGTCATCAGATTGTAAGCTCTAGCCAGTTGGTTCCTGAAAATGATCCTTCTTTACTGTTTACTAACGCAGGTATGGTTCAATTTAAAAATACTTTCACAGGTGTAGAAGAACGAGATTATAAAAGAGCTGTAACTTCTCAAAAATGCCTTAGAGCGGGTGGAAAACATAATGATTTAGAAAATGTTGGTCGAACAGCAAGGCATCACACATTCTTTGAAATGTTGGGTAATTTCTCATTTGGTGATTATTTTAAAGAACAAGCTATATTTCACGCATGGGAATTATTAACTAAGGAATTTGGCCTCTCCAAGGATAAATTACTTGTAACTATTTATCATACTGATAAAGAAGCTGAAATTCTTTGGAAAAAAATATCAGGCTTATCAGATGATAAAATAATAAAAATTAAAACTAATGATAACTTCTGGAGTATGGGAGATACAGGTCCATGTGGTCCTTGTTCGGAAATTTTTTATGATCATGGAGCAAGCATAGTAGGAGGTCCTCCAGGCTCGCCCAATGAGGATGGTGATAGATTTATTGAGATATGGAACCTTGTTTTTATGCAGTATGAACAAGTTTCAATTGATGAAAGAATTAATCTTCCAAAACCTAGTATAGATACTGGTATGGGGTTAGAAAGAATATCTGCCGTATTACAAAACACTCATAACAATTATAAAACTGATATGATGCAAAATCTTGTAAAAGCTTCTTCTGAATTAACAGGGTTTGACTTGAGTGATAAAAATATAATTTCACATAGAGTTATTGCAGATCATTTAAGGTCAATTTCTTTTCTTA
>CAZWGZ010000188.1:0-3425 GCA_964633395.1 uncultured Rhodobacterales bacterium | reverse complement strand
GGATATTTAAATATTATTATCTGTAATTTAGGAAATATTGTGGCGCAATTTAGGCGCGAATAAATATATATGTAATACTGATTTAAGCAGCTTGAAGCTTTTCTTCCTTTATTGGTAGATGAATTAAAGTTGAAAATGCAGAAACTCCAATACCAATCCACCATACTAAAGTATAGTCTCCAGTTGCGTCATAAAGTCTTCCACCCATCCATACACCAAGAAAACTTCCTAGTTGATGTGAAAGAAAAACTAAACCATATAAAGTTCCCATATAACGTAATCCATAGATATGTGCGATTAATCCACTAGTCAAAGGTACTGTAGCTAACCACAAGCTACCCATAAAAATTGAAAAAAGCACTACTGATAATGGAGTAATAGGAAAAATTATAAATAATAGCCCTATTAATGTTCTAAGGGCATAAACTCCAGTTAATAAATATTTTTTAGGAAATCTTTGACCTAACCAGCCTGCGTAAATTGTTCCAAAAATATTACTAAAACCAATTAAAGCTATAGCTAATGCGCCTAAGCTAGATGTATTAGACACTCCTAAATAGTTTAAAACACTTGATGGGCTGATGGCACTACACATTTCTGTAACCATTGCAGGAAAATGAGCTGAAACAAAAGCTAATTGATATCCACATGCAAAAAAACCTAAAAATATCATTCCAAAATTAGGATCTTTAAATGCATTACCTAAAACTTTACTTAAGCTAATTTCTATTTCTTTTTTGGTAGATATAGAATTACTTTTTAAAAGTGGCACTACCGACATTACAACAATAATACTTAATGAAAAAATAATAAAAACATGTTGCCAATTATAAACATTTAAAAGAGCTTGGGCGATCGGAGCACCTATCATTTGTCCAACTGAACCTGCTGCTGTGACTATTCCTAAAGCCATTAACCTATTTTTATCACTAGATGCTCTACCTACTATAGCTAATATCATACCCATACCAGTGCCAGCTATTCCAAATCCAATAATAAACTCTAGTATTTGATGAGTTAATGGACTTTCAGCAAATGTAGATAAGACCAGGCCTATTACATAACAAAAGGCACCAGCTATAATTAATTTTCTATCACCAAATTTTTCACCTAAAGCTCCAAATATAGGAGCTCCTATACCCCAGCCAAGATTTTGAATGGCTAATGCTAATGAAAATTCAATTCTCAACCATTGAAATTCATTTTCTATTGGTATTTGAAAAATACCAAAACTACCTCGTATTCCAAAAGTAATTATGATTATTAGAGACCCTGCTAAAAGAACAGGTGTGATAAGAGAACTATTATTATTTTTCATAAGTTAACTTGTTAAATTGTAAATTTAAAATGTCAATCCATATTTACTTAAGTTTTCTAAACTTAATTTCCATAATTTATCAGCAGTTTTTTTATCCTCAGCAAAATGAGATGGTTTAGTAATTTTGCTTTTATAAAAATATTCCCCTGAAATATTTTTAACTTCATTACTAGTAGCTAAATGTATAATTGTTTTAGCACCATCTTCGACTTTTATAGCAAATAATTTCATTAATACTTTAACAATGAAACCTATAATTCCAGTATTATTTTTGCCAAATCCTGTCTTTACAAAACCTGGATGAAGACAGTTTACAGTTATGTTTTTCTTTTTAGTCAATTCACTTAATTTTTTTGTAAAAAGAATATTACATAATTTTGATCTTTTATAACATTTCCAACCATTATAATTATCAAGCATTTCTATATCATTAAAATCTAAATCAACACCTCTATGAGCTCCACTAGCCACATTGATTATTCTTCCACCATTTTTTATAATTTTATTTTTTAATATTAAATTAGAAAGTATGAAATAAGAGAAATGATTAAGTGCAAGCGTATTTTCAATGCCTTCATTATTTGTAGATCTTTTATAAAATAAAGCTCCAGCATTATTTATTAAAATATCAATTTTTTCTCTAATTAATCTTTTTGCTAATAATGAGGTTTCCTTAATAGATGATAAGTCAGCATTTAAAAATGTAATATTTTGATTATTTGTTGTATTTTTTAACGTTAATAATGCATTTTCTCCTTTAATTTTATTTCTTCCTATTAATATAATCTTATTATTTTTGTCTTGGGCTAATATAAATGCGGTTCTATAGCCTAATCCACTGGTTCCACCAGTTATAATAATATTTTTCATTTTTAAACCTTGTTAATTTAATTCGTTATTATCAGCAATTAAGCTTATTTTATTATTCCACATGTGCTCGATTGATTTGGCAGCTTTCCATGATCTTACCCCACTTTTGCATACGAAGATTAAATGTTTATTATTATCAAATGTACTAATTTTTTCATGTAGTTGGCTTAATTCAATTCTTTTAGTATTTTTAGATATCAAAGTGGGCATTTCTTTACTATCCCTTAACTCAATAACTAAATCATTATCGAGAATTTGAGTTAAATCAATAAATTTAAAATTAGATTTTTTAGGTTCTAAAGCATTATCAAATCTAAAACTTGAGAAATAAAAATTTTTTAAATTTATTGAAACTATTTGACCAAGAGGTCTAGGTTTTATATCTAAAATATGATTGATTGCCATTTGAGCTTGCATTGAACCTAAAGTACCAACTACTGGACCAAGTATTCCGGCAGTGTTACAGTTTTCAATTTCATCAGGAAGATCTGGGAACACGGCCCTTAAAGACGGATGTCCGCCACAAAAACCTCCAACATAACCTTCAAATCTTACTGCCGAAGCACTAAAAAGAGGTTTTTTTAATAAATAGCAAATATCAGAAAGTGTGTAGCTAAGTGAAAAATTGTCTCCACAGTCAAGAATTAAATCGTGGTCTATAATTATATCATATGCATTTGCAGCATTAATGTTTTTTTCTATAGCTGTAATATTGGAATTAGAATTTAAATCATATAAAATTGATTTTATAGTTTTGACTTTAGATAATCCAATATGTTTTTCATTATAAATAGTTTGTCTATGTAAGTTGCTCTCACTTATAGTATCAGAATCAAAAATAGTTATATTGCCACAACCTGCTCCAACTAAAAATTGAAGAGCAGAGGACGCAAGACCTCCAGCACCAGCAACTAGAATTTTGGTCTTATCAAGCGATATCTGACCTTTATCTAACACCTCAGGTAAAATTGTTTGTCTAATATATCGTTCATACATTATTTTTAATTATTTCTAACCACTCTTTTACCCTAGCTTCAGGATCAGGATTTAATGTTATATCTGTTACAGCCGATACTATGTCAGCTCCAGCAATAAAAGCTTCAGTGGAACGAGGTGGTGTCATTCCTCCAATCGCTACGAGAGGGATATAACTAATTTGTTTTTTCCATTCTGACAATTTATCAACACCTTGTTGAGTCCATTTCATTTTTTTTAATATAGTAGGATAAATAGGTCC
>CAZWGZ010000187.1:0-3491 GCA_964633395.1 uncultured Rhodobacterales bacterium | reverse complement strand
ATTTTTTAATAGAAATTTACGGACCTGTTCCTTATTGGAGCGAGGAGGGTGATCATAACTCTGATGCAGCCAAAAGAACAATAATTTAAATTAAACGTTTTGACCTGCTAAAAACCCCGAAGACCAGGCCCATTGAAAATTATGTCCACCTAAATGTCCTGTGACATCTAAAACTTCCCCAATAAAAAATAAACCAGGATGATTTATACACTCCATTGTAGATGATGATATTTCCTTAGTATCTACTCCACCAAGTGTAACCTCAGCTGTTTTATAGCCTTCTGTACCTTTTGGAAAAACGATCCAATTATTAAGAAAACCAGACATACGTATTAAATCTTGGTTTGAAGCATCACCGATTTTTTTATTAATTAATAATTTATTACAAATAGCCATTGCAAGTTTATTTGGAAGGTAGTCAGCCAAAATATTAGATAAATTTTGTTTAGGGTTTGCTTTACGTCTTTCCTGTAATACTAAATCCATATTTAGTTCAGGTAAAAGGTTGATACTGATTGGTTGTTCTGTTTTCCAATAAGACGAGATTTGTAAAATAGATGGACCACTTATCCCTCTATGTGTAAAAATTAACCCTTCGTTAAAAACTGTTTTATTTATTTTAACAGAAGCATTTAACGATACGCCTGCTAAAGATTTACAAAACTCTAATTCTTTTTCTTCAAATGTTAATGGAACCAAAGCAGGTAATAAATCAGTAACTTGTAAATTAAATTGTTTTGCTATTCTATATCCAAAGTCAGAAGCTCCAATTTTAGGAATAGATAATCCACCTGTAGCAATAACTAACGAAGCACAGGAGTAAATACCTTTATTAGTTTTGATAACATATGATTTTTGACTTTTAGTTAAATTAGATATTTTGGTTTCTTTACTGATTTCAACGTTTTGAGCCATACATTCTGCAATCAGCATATCTATAATTTCTTTAGCTGATATTGTACAAAAAAGTTGTCCTAATTTTTTTTCATAATAATCAATATTATATTTTTTTATTAAATTTATAAAATCACTCTGAGTGTATTTTGCAAAAGCAGATTTACAGAAATGTTTGTTGTTAGAAAGAAAGTTGGATGGATTACTATATAAGTTAGTAAAGTTACATCTTCCACCACCTGAAATTCTTATTTTTTCAGCTATCTTTGAAGAATGTTCAATTAAACAAACACTTTTACCTCTTTTGCCAGCTTCAATAGAACACATCAACCCTGCTGCACCTGCACCAATAACTATAACATCGTATGAATTATTCATATAAAGTTCCGAATTTATAATAAGAAATAAATTGTATTAGCATTTTATTGCAGAACTTCAAAAGGTTTGCTTTACATTATTGATATTGAAGACTAAAAGGACACTCTAGTAATTAATTACATTAAAAATGAAATATAACTAAAATATTTCTTGATATTACTCTTTTTTAAACTCTGAAAGCTGATCATGTTAGAAACATCTGGAATTCCTAGTGCTATTATAAATGCAATGAAGGACAAAGGTTATGAAAAATTAACTCCAGTTCAAGAAGAGGTTGGGAAAAAAGAATATTCTGGTTCAGATTTGCTTGTTTCTGCTCAAACAGGTTCTGGTAAAACAATAGCTTTTGGAATAGCTATTGTAGACAATTTAACTGTTGACAATCAATCTTTCAAAACACCTAAATCGCCTGAAGCACTAGTTATAGTTCCAACTAGAGAATTAGCATTGCAAGTCAAAAATGAATTAAGTTGGTTGCTTGCATCATCTGATGCAAAAATTGTTTCATGCGTTGGTGGAATGGATATTCGTACTGAAAGAAGAAATTTAGAAACAAAACCTAATATTGTTGTAGGAACACCAGGTCGATTAAAGGACCATATAGAACGTAATTATTTTAATGTTTCTAATATTAAAACTGTTGTTCTAGACGAAGCCGATGAAATGTTGGACATGGGCTTTAGAGAAGATTTAGAAGCTATTCTAGAATCAACGCCAAAAGATAGACAAACATTAATGTTTTCAGCAACTGTTCCTAGAGGAATTGCTAATTTAGCAAAGCGTTATCAAAAGGATGCGGTGCGTATCACAGCTGGTGAAACTAATGCACAACATGTTGATATTGAATATAGAGCGTTTAAGATTGTCATGAGTGATCAGGAAAATGCTATTATTAATACACTTAGGTATTACGAAGCTACTAATGCAATCGTATTTTGTGGAACTAGAATAGCTGTTAACCACATGACAAGTCGTTTAACTAATCGAGGTATTTCAGCTGTAGCTTTGTCTGGTGAATTAAGCCAGAATGAAAGGAATATGGCACTTCAAGCTATGAGAACTTCAAAAGCAAGAGTTTGTATTGCCACGGATGTTGCCGCAAGAGGTCTTGACTTGCCAAATTTAGATTTAGTTATTCATGCTGATATTCCTAGAACATCTGATACTTTGCTTCATAGAAGTGGAAGAACAGGTCGAGCGGGTAGAAAAGGCGTTTGTGCTGTTCTTGTTCCTCAAAGTCGAACTAGAATGGCTGAAAGATTATTCAGTCAAGCAAATATTAAACCTACTTGGGCTTCAACTCCATCAAGAGAAGAAATACTTAAGCAAGATAAGATAAGAATTGTTGATAATGTTATTTTAAAAGATCCAATTAAAGAAGATGAAAAAGAATTTGTTGATTTATTAATTTCAAAAAATTCAATCGAACAATTAGCTGCTGCATATTATAGACTTCTTGGAAAAGATTTATCTGCGCCTGAAGATTTAAGAACTCCATCTGATAGAGATGAAGGTCGTTCAAAAGGTAATGGGTTTCAAAAAAGTATTTGGTTTGAACTTTCAGTTGGAAGAGACGATACAGCAGAGCCTAGGTGGTTGGTTGCAATGTTATGTAAGGCGGGTAATTTATCAAAGAGAGATATAGGTTCAATTAAAATTCTTCCAAAAGTAACAAATATAGAAATTTCTGAAGAGACCTCAGCAACTCTTAAACAATTAGCTTCTAATAAAAAGCCTATAGAGCGACATATTATGATTAAATTGTTAGAAAAACCTCCTGAAGGAGCAAGTTCTGATAGAGGAAGGCCTGATAGAGGAAGGCCTGATAGAAATAGATCTAGTCAAGGTAAACCAGATTATAATAGATCTAGTGAAGGAAGATCACGTGATTTTAAAGGTAAGGGCAAGTCTGATAGATGGCAAGCTTCAGATAAACAAAAAGCAAAGCCAAAGTTTTCTCCTTTTGCTGATAATTATATTCAAAAAGATTCAAACAATGAAGGTGAAAATCAAGAAAATAAAAATCCACCAAGCCGACGTGGTAAACAAAAAGAGAGTTTTGGAAACTCAGATAGAAATCATAATAAAAACGATTTTAAAGATAAAAGAGATAATAAAAGAGGTAATAAAAGAGATAAGCCTAAATCAGGAAATGAAAAGTTACCTCACTTTGAAAGTAACTTTAATGAAGAAGATAAATTAAAAGAATTTAATGCAAA
>CAZWGZ010000186.1:0-3505 GCA_964633395.1 uncultured Rhodobacterales bacterium | reverse complement strand
TAAATTATGAAGGTTGGATAACATTTAGAATGAGGGCCATGCTAGTAAGTTTTGCAAGCTATAACTTATGGCTTGATTGGAGAAAAACAGGTTATCATCTCGCACAAACGTTTACTGATTACGAACCAGGTATTCATTATAGTCAATTGCAAATGCAATCAGGGGTTACAGGGATCAATACGGTAAGAATATATAATCCAATTAAGCAATCACAAGATCATGACCCTAAAGGAGAATTTATACGCAAATGGATTCCTGAACTTAAAAATATACCAAATATGTGGATCCACGAACCGTGGAAAATGACTATTGCAATGCAAGAAAAAAATAAATGCCTAATTGGTAAAAATTATCCCTTTCCAATTGTTGAACATACATTAGCTGTTAAAGAAGCTAGATTAAAGATAGCAGAAGTTTATAAAAAAGTAGGCTTTCGAGATGGCTCAAAATTAGTATTTAACAAATTAGGAAGTAGAAAAAAAAATAGAGTGTCAAAAAAAACTGATAATCAATTACAGTTGTTATAGATTTGATTAACTTTTATTAGCTATGAAGGGCTTTTTCCTTTTAGGATAACATGTAGTACATATTTCACAAACTGTTCCATCACAAGACCAAGCTGAACAGAATTCTCTACCATAAAAAATAATTTGTAAATGTAACTTATTCCATTTTTCAGAAGGAAATATTTTTTTTAAATCTTTTTCAGTTACTTTAACATTTTTACCTTTCGTTAGTCCCCATCGTTGAGCAAGTCTATGTATATGTGTGTCAACTGGAAAAGCAGGGTGACCAAACCCTTGTGAAATTACAACGCTTGCAGTTTTATGTCCCACGCCTGGAAGTTTCTCAAGTTCATTAATATCATCAGGAACAGTTCCATTAAATTTATCAACAAGTATTTTTGATAAATTTGAAATAGCTCTCGATTTCTTTGGAGCCAATCCACAAGGTCTTATAATGTTATATATGGTTTCAATATCAATGTTTTGCATATCAAAAGGGTTGTCAGCAACTGAAAACAACGAAGGTGTAACTTTATTTACACGCTCGTCTGTACATTGAGCGCTAAGAAGAACGGCAACTAATAATTGAAAGTTATTTTTGTTTTGTAAAGGGACAGGCGTTTTTGGATAAATCGTTTCTAGAAGATTCATTATAAAATTGGCACGTTCTGATTTTAACATAATTTTTACTCTAACTAAAAAATAGATTATAAAAATAAATAAATTTTTTGATATATTATAGTTTATATACAGATTAATAATATTTATGGATACAGCTTATGGCAAGATGGACAATATTTAAGCAAGGTGTATTAGAAGAATTGCCTTTGCAATTAGGCGTTTTCCCTTTTGGAGTAATTTATGGAATAATGGCAATTGAAAGTGGCTTATCTCCACTTCAATCTTTTTTTCTTTCATCAATAATATTTGGGGGAGCTAGTCAAATTCTTTTCGTTCAATTAGTATCGAGCTCTACCCCAGTAGGTGTAATAATTTCATCTGTCGGGGCTATTAACTCCCGGCATTTTTTATATGGAATATCAATGATGGAGTTTTTAAAACATTTATCATTCAGTTGGAGGTTGCTTTTAGCATATCTGTTAACTGATGAAGCTTATGCAGTATCAATAAGGAAATTCATTAGTGAGCCTAACAATCAATTTTTACATTACCATCTTTTAGGAACAGGATTAACATTATTCATCACTTGGCAAATTGCTACTTTGTCAGGCATCATGATAGGAGGAAATTTACCTCAATTTCTAGATCTGCAATTTATAATCCCTCTAACATTTATTGCTATAGTTATTCCAATGATAAATTCAATTTCAATTTTTTGCGCAGCCTTGAGTTCAGGTATATCTGCTTTAATCTTTAGTAACTTAGATTTAAATTTTTGGATTATAATTTCAGCAATTGTAGGGTTAATCATAGGAGCTATTACATCTAGGTTTGATAAAAAATGATGATGTGGACTATAATAATTTTTTGTGGCCTTATAACCTTTATAACAAGGTTTATTCCTTTGTCAGGGATAATGCCAAATGAATTGTCACCCTTAATTAAGAAAACACTAAAATATATTCCAGTAGTTGTTTTAACGCCAATGATTATAAATAGTTTATCAATATATAACGGAACTGAATTATTTTTACTTGAAAACAGTAAATTTTATGCTGCATTAATTGCAGTTGTGGTGGCAATAATTTTTAAAAATGTATTTGCGACTATATTTTTAGGTATGTTGAGCTTTGTTCTTATGTCTAATTTTTTGTATATTTGATTAATAATAATTGGAGAGTTTTATGGATAAAAATATTTTAGGGGTTAATGGATGTGCTAAGGACTGTCATTCAGCTGCAGTTGTCGGTGGTTGGTGGCATGATGAAGATGGTATCAAAAAAG
The DNA here is from genome assembly GCA_964633395.1 of uncultured Rhodobacterales bacterium. Lineage (GTDB taxonomy): Bacteria > Pseudomonadota > Alphaproteobacteria > Puniceispirillales > Marisalimonadaceae > CAJJBL01. The sequence goes on along the minus strand of CAZWGZ010000186.1, from coordinate 1,094 downwards.
ATAGGAATGTAGGAGAGCTTTTATGTTTAATTCATTCTGAAATAAGTGAAGCTATGGAGGGAGCAAGAAAAGGGTTAATGGATACTCATCTCAAACATAGGACAATGATGGAGGTGGAGCTTGCGGATTCTATAATTCGTATCTTTGATTTAGCAGAATCAAGAGGGTTTAATCTTGGGGAAACCATATATGAGAAACTTGCATATAATAAAACTAGAGCTGATCATCAATTAAAAAATAGACTAAAGAAGGGTGGTAAAAAGTTTTAATTAAATAAGTTGTAATATATTTATGATAAACTATTTATATAAAAACGTTATGGAGTAAAAAATGAGAGAAGTTATTGAAAAAAATCTAGAAAAAGGCCTGTTTGCAAGCCGTTGGTTTATAGCTCCAATATATGTAATTCTTGCAATATCTTTAGGAATTGTAACTTTAAAAGTAATACAGGAATTTATACATGTAGTTCCAAATATGTTTTCGATGAGTGTTCAAGAAGTAATGCTATTCGTATTACATGTTGTTGATTTAGCATTGGTAGGGAATCTTGTTCTGATGATCATATTTGCAGGATACGAAAATTTTGTATCTAAGATTAGCGCAGCTCAAGATAGTGAAGATAAGCCCAGTTGGATGGGTAAGGTAGATTTTAGTGATCTTAAATTAAAGTTAATAGCTTCAATCGTTGCCATTTCTGGTATTAATTTATTAGAAATTTTTATGGATATTGAAAATGTTTCAGATCGAGATGTTCAATGGATGATTATAGTTCATTTGGTGTTTATTATATCAGGAGTTTTGTTAGCTGTTATGGACTTTATTGCTTCTAAAACGACAAAACATTAGTAAATTTATATTGTGACTATTAAAGCGAATTAATAGCAAAATAAAATAATTAATCTTTAAATTTTTAACAATTAAAAAACATGGATATAAAATGAATTTAGTTGTCTCAAATACGATGTCTATTGAAGAACACGTTCAAAGAATTAATCAAGCTAGAGATAAAGTTCAGATAGGCATATTTGAAATGGCTGAGTCAATTACAGATGCTGTAAAGCAATTGGAAGGAAGGCAAATAGAATTAGCTCAGC
>CAZWGZ010000185.1:0-3576 GCA_964633395.1 uncultured Rhodobacterales bacterium | reverse complement strand
AAAAAATAATAGAGTTAAATAATGAAAAAAAATCAACATAATTTAGTTGTAGCATTTCAAGGAATGTCTGGTGCTTACTCCAATATGGCTTGTAAAGCTTATTTTCCTGAAGTTAAGACTTTACCATGCAATTCATTTGAAGATTTGCTTAACACAACAAAAAATGGGCAATCTGATTATGCCATGGTTCCTGTGGAAAATTCTTTGGCTGGCAGAGTTGCAGATATTCATCATTTAATTCCTGAGAGTGGCCTTTACATAATTGGAGAGCATTTTCAAAGGGTAAATCATCAATTATTAGGTCTACCTAATGCCAAAATAGAAAATCTGAAATTTATTAAAAGTCACGCTCAAGGGTTAGCTCAATGTAGAAAAATTATAAATAAATTAGATTTAACACCCATACATCATATTGATACTGCTGGAGCAGCAGAAGAAGTTTCTAGAATGGGTGATCCTTCCATTGCAGCAATTGCATCAAAAATGGCTGGTGAAATATATGGCTTAAAAATAATTAAAGAAAATATTGAAGATGAAGAGCATAATACTACAAGATTCCTAATAATGGCTAAAAAACCTACTTTACCGCCTGTTAATATAAATACATCTGTTACAACCATAATATTTAAAGTTAGGTCTGTTCCTGCAGCTTTATATAAGGTTCTTGGGGGTTTTGCAACGAATGGCATAAATCTAACTAAACTTGAAAGTTATATTGGTGGAAAAGAAATGAATGCAGCTAGATTTTACGTGGATGCCGAAGGGCACCCTGAAACACAATCTATGAAAAATGCTTTAGAAGAAATGAATTTCTATAGTGAGCCTAATTCAGTTAAAATCATTGGAACTTATTCTAGGAATAAGAAATAAAATTTTAAATCTAAATTTTTTAGATTTCCTTGCATATTTCAAAGATTTATAACATATATATTGGTGGAGAGTTCCACGGACGTGATTCTTGCTAATCCGGTCAGATCCGAAAGGAAGCAGCCGTAACAATGATAGCGGGTTGTGGGGCTCTTCATATTTTTAAAGTTTAAATACGAGATCTCAAATTAATAATATTAATGAACAAAAAAATTACAGAGTGTTAGCACGAAAATATAGACCTAATGATTTTGGAGAATTAATTGGGCAAGAAACACTTGTCAAAACTTTTAAAAACTCTCTAAATAACGGCCGATTAGCACATGCATTTCTTTTAACAGGGATCAGAGGTGTGGGTAAAACTACAACCGCTAGAATTATAGCAAAAGCTTTAAATTGTGTTGGAGATGGAAATATTAAAGAACCAACTTTTGATATATGCAACCAATGCTCTCCCTGTAAATCTATCAACAAAGGAAACTTCCTCGATGTTATAGAGGTAGATGCAGCAAGTAGAACTGGGGTGGATGGTATAAGAGAAATCATCGATGCAGTTATGTACTCACCTAATGATGGAAGATTCAAGGTTTATATAATTGACGAAGTCCATATGTTATCAAACGCAGCTTTCAATGCATTATTAAAAACACTCGAGGAACCTCCTGAAAATGTAAAGTTTATATTTGCTACGACTGAAATAAGAAAAATTCCTGCTACAATTATTTCAAGATGCCAAAGGTTTGATTTACAAAGAGTAGATATTAAAACATTGTCAACTCATTTAGAAAAAATTTCTAAATTGGAAAATATATTATTTGAAAATGACGCTATTTACCAGATCTGCAAAGCAAGTGAAGGGTCTGTAAGGGATGCTCTGTCTTTGCTAGATCAAGCAGCATCACTATGTCATGATAACATTAAAGATCAAGAAGTTCTTAATATGTTAGGATTGAATGGTTATGAAAATAATATAAAATTAATAGAATTCTGCCTATTAAATAATTGTACTGAAGCTTTAAAAATATATGACGAGCTTTTAAGTAATGGTATTCAACCTATTCAGTTAATAAATAATTTACTTGAGGTATGTCATTATGCTTCTAAAATTAACATAATAAAAGTTGACGAAAGTTTATCCGAATCATTCCAAAAAAAAATCTATGATATATCTCAATATGGCCTTCCAAAACTGGTAAGATTATGGCAAGTTTTAATAAAAGGCGTTGAAGAGTTGAGATACGCTCCAAGCGAATCTCAGACAGGTTCAATGATAATCATAAAGTTATGTTTTGCCTCTTCATTGCCAGACCCTAGTGATTTAATGAAGAAACTATCAAGTGATAAATCTCAAAACAAGGAAAATGATATTGAAGTAAATATTAAAAATAATGAAGTTTTAGATTTAGAGACAAAATCTTCTGATAAATATACTAATGAAAATATAAAATTAGAAAATCCTAAAGACTTTGAAGAAATGCTGAAATTATTATTACAATACAAAGAAGCGTTGCTCCATGCTCAAATAATTAATAACGTTCATCTAATTTCTTATAAAGAAGGATTAATTGAAATAAGATTAAAAGATAGTTTTGATAACGAGATTCTTAAAAAATGGTCTTTAGCTTTGGAACAAATAACTAAAACTAAATGGATTATTAAAGTATCAAATGAAGAAGGTGATCAAACAATTATAGAAAAACAAAATATTCAACAGAATAAGGCTAAAGAGGATATTAAATTAAATCCAAATATTGCAGAAGTTTTTAAAGAGTTTCCTGAAGCAACAATAACATCTATTAAAAATAATTTATATCAATAGATATAAGGATTAGCAAAGCTAAAAAATGTCTGAACAAATTCTGGAAAAATTAATAAAAAAAGTATCTAAACTTCCAGGTCTAGGCCCTAGATCGTCCAGAAGAGCAGTATTACACTTATTAAAAAATAAAGATAAATACCTTATTCCTCTGATTAATGATCTTACAGAGGTCGCTCATAATATAAAAAGTTGTATTGAATGTGGAAATTTAGATCAAGATGAAATCTGTGAAATATGTAAAAACCCGTCAAGAAACGTTAATTTAATTTGTGTGGTAGAGACAGTTGCAGATTTATGGGCATTGGAACGTACAAAAGTGTATAATGGTAAATACCATATATTAGGCGGTGTATTGTCTGCAATAGATGGTATAAACCCAGAACAATTAAATATAAGCTCTTTAGAAGAAAGGTTACAAAAACAGACCATTTCTGAAGTAATTATTGCAATCTCAGCTACACTTGATGGACAAACTACAGCTCATTATATTGCTGAAAGATTAAATCCTCTTAAGATAAAAGTAACAAGATTAGCACATGGTGTTCCAGTTGGTGGCGAATTAGATTTTCTTGATGACGGAACTATTGCACAAGCTTTAAAAGCACGAAATGAAATATAGAAAAACTAAAAATTTATTCTAATATTTTTTTACTGTTAAGATCTATTATTTTATCGTCAACGTCTATAGACGTAATAGTCTCACCTCTATTCTCAATTTTTCTATGTGATATTTTAATATCATCTAAATCTTTTCTTGCTAAATCAAAATGTTTATCTAATTTAAGTATCCTATCTGCTAATAAATTTAAATCATTTACTAATTTGCTAACTTCTACCTGAATTTTCCCTGCAGTTTGGCTCATTGTTGCATCTCTTAAAATTGCTCTAAC
>CAZWGZ010000184.1:0-3600 GCA_964633395.1 uncultured Rhodobacterales bacterium | reverse complement strand
AAACAGTTGGTGTTATGGGGGATGCCAGAACATATGATTATGCGTGTGCCTTAAGAGCTGTAACGTCGATAGATGGGATGACTGCTGATTATTACCCATTTACTCATGGCTTCTTAAGTGAAACAGCAACTAGAATTATAAATAATGTCAAAGGAATTAATCGTGTGACATATGATATAACTTCAAAGCCACCTGGAACTATTGAGTGGGAATAAAAATTTTGACATAAGTCATTCATTTTATATTATAAAATATTAATAGTACGACTAAGTTTACTTAAGATTTAATAAATGAAAGATATTAAAATGGATTTTGAGGCAACAGAACATTTTGCAAATCATATTTATCAAACTAAATATCAACATATTAATAAAGAAACTTTGGATAAAACTAAAGTTTTTTTACTAGACACTATTGGTGTAGGTATTGCTGGAAGTACTGGATCTAATTTGAAAGAACTAAAATCAGTAGTTACAAGTTGGTCTAATGGAACTGGTTGCACTATTTTAGGAACTGGAGAAATTGTTTCGTTAGAATCTGCTGCTATTATTAACGCTTATCAAATTCATTGTCTTGAATACGACTGCATTCATGAAAGAGCTATTGTCCATCCAATGGCAACAATATTATCGTCTGTCTTGGCATATTGTGAAAAAAAATCAGCATCTGGATTTGCAGTCAATGGAAAAGATTTTTTATTATCTCTAATTTTAGGGATCGATATTGCTTCAATGTTAGGTATTTGCGCAACAGGAGAACTTCGTTTTTTTCGTCCAGCAACTGCAAGTGGATTTGGATCAATTGCGGCATTATCTAAAATTGAAAAATTAAATATTGAAGAAATTAAAAATGCCTTTGGTATTATGTACTCTCAGACATCAGGTAATATGCAAGCCCATGTTGAAGGAGTTCCTATTTTAGGGCTACAAACTGGCTTTAATTCAAGATCGGCTCTATGTGCAATAGATCTTGCAAAAGCAGGATTTCCTGGGCCTAAAAAAGTTTTTAATGGAGTTCATGGATATTTTAAATTAATTGAAAACAATCAATTCGATATTAATCCTATTATTGATGAGTTAGGAAAGAATTGGAAAGTTAACGAATTATCTCATAAACCTTATCCTAGTGGGCGTCTTACACATGGACTTGTAGATGCTTTTAAAGATCTAAAAAATAAAAATATACCAATAAATTCAATTTCATCAATCTTATGTAAAGTTCCACCAGGAGTGTTTAAACTTGTTTCAAGACCAATCAAATTAAACTTAACCACTAATTATGCAAAATTATGTGCTGCGTATGTAGGAGCAAGTTATTTTAAACATGGATTTTTAAGTATACAAACTTTTACTGACAAACTTTTTTTAGAAGATACTGAAGTACATAAATTGGCTGAAAAAATACATTTTGAAATAGATCCAAATGCTAAAGACGAAAAATCATTAACTCCTCAACACTTTAAAGTTGAATTATTAAATAAGAAAATAGTTAACATTACTATTGAAAATGTTTATGGGAATCCTAAAAAACCAATGTCACAAGATGAATATATAAAAAAGTTTGATCAGTGTTGTGATAATTCAAAAGAGCCTATTTCAAAAAATAAAATTAAAAAAATTAAAGACTTTATTTTTAATATTGAAAATGAAAAAGATGCTTCATCTTTTTTAAATATATTTAGAAATGAGTAATGATATCTCCAAAGATTTTAAAATTAATAACTTAGAAAATAATATTCTTTTTGATGGAGATGATAGATTATTTAAGAATCTTATTTTAAATGTTAAAACTTATTTTGAATATGGCTGTGGAAAAAGTACAGAGTATATGTATAAAAATTCTAATGCTTCAATCTTTACTGTTGACACAAGCAAGGAATGGGCTGCTAAAACTCTAAATTTATCAAAAGATTCAAATCATGACAGACTTAATGTGAAATGGATAGATGTTGGTGATGTTGCTGATTGGGGTTATCCAATCTCTTTTGAGAAAAAACAAAATTTTGTTAAATATGCAAATTGGTTTTGGGAATTTGGTTTAAAACCAGACTTAGTAGTTATAGATGGTCGTTTCAGAATTTTGTGTTTTCTAACATCCATAAAGTTTGCCTCTATTGGAACACAAATAATTTTTGACGATTATACAAATCGTCCATTCTATCACGTCGCAGAAGACTTTTTAAAAATAAAAGATACATGTGGAAGACAAGCGTTATTTGAAGTAGATAAGGGATCAAAAAAACTTGTAGATGAAAGTGTAATTTCAGAATTTAAAAATGTAATTGGGTAAGCATGTGATTTTTATATAAAGAAAACTCTATAGAACGAGTTTATCTTCAAAAAAAACCATAATATTAATTAAAAAAATTTTAAATTGAGTAGTTCATATCTTGACCACAGCACATAGGAGATTTAATTTTTCCATGTTCGTTAGGACACTTAGAAACTTGAATCTCTGTTCCATCTTCTTTTATAATAATGTCATTAGCTAAAGCTGTGTTGCATTTTGAACATGTTGCATTTACGCCCATACCACATTGGCTACATTCATAAGTTGTCATCTTATATATCCTTTTTTTAAATCAAATATAATTCTCTATTATAAAAACAATTTTGTAAATTATTAATTTGTCATACATTAATATTTAAGTTTATATTTTTAAAAAGTATTTATTTAAAATAAATCAATTAATAAGTGTGGTTGCAATGAAATATGAAGGTACTGTTTTTCAAATCAAAGTTTGGAAAGAAATAATTAAAATACCAAAGGGGTGTGTTAAGACTTACAAAGAAATTGCAATTATTATAGGTAATCCTAAATCTTCAAGAGCAGTTGCGAATGCATGTGGGAAAAATCCATGCGTTCCAATTATTCCTTGTCATAGAGTTATTAGATCAGATGGAAAATTAGGAGGTTATTCCGGGGAAGGTGGCATAAATGCTAAAAAAAAGTTATTAATGGATGAAGGATATCTTAATTTTAAAATATAAATATACATTAAATCATTTTCTATATGGTCGTTAAAGACTTAACAAACTTTTTTAATTTAAATGAAATATATTATGAACGATAGTCTTGAATTAAGAAAAAGAATTTTAAAGATGAGAGAGGTCAATAATATTGTTCCTAAAAGTTTAGAATTATTGAATTTAAATAATCATGACAGTGATTTAATTCAGCCTAAAAAAGATAATATTTTATTAACTAATCTAAATGTTATCAAAAAACCAAAAATTATAAAAAATAAAAGTGAGGTTTACAATCATACCAAAAAATTTGATTTAGCTTTGAATTCTAAAAAACAAAGTGAAATTAATTATGACTCACAATTTATATTACTTGCAAATAAATTTAATGAAGCTGTTGAAGTAATACTTGAATTGTCTGATAGGTTAGAAAATCTTGAAAAAAGTATTTCTTTACAAGACAAAAAAACTAAAAAAATAATTAAATACAGTCAATTTCCTAGTTTGAAATTTATTATCTTTATTGTCCTTACATCGTTTTTTGCATTAGGAATTATTTACTTGCCATTTAACTTTATAATGTTGAAATCAATACTAAGTGATATTTCATTTTTAATTTAAATCTATATCTAAT
>CAZWGZ010000183.1:0-3602 GCA_964633395.1 uncultured Rhodobacterales bacterium | reverse complement strand
TTAAACCATAATTTCTTGGGAGATGAAATGTCTGAAACTCAATACTTAGCTCCAATAACAATAGATGAAGCTGTTAAAGCTCATTCAGCGGCTAAAGGTTCTGCTAGATTTTTAGCTGGTGGCACTGATTTGCTAGTGCAAATCAAAAGTGGGATTAAGAAACCAAATTTAGTAATAGATATTAAAAAAATTGTTGAATTAAATTCAATAAAGGAAATTTCAGAGAATGAATTTAAAGTTGGTTCTGCAGTTTCAGGTGCTAATTTAAATAGAAATAAAAAATTTGCTGATTTATGGCCTGGAGTACTTGAAGCTTTTCGTCTGATTGGCTCTGAACAAATTCAAGGAAGAGCATCTTTAGGTGGTAATTTATGTAACGGGTCTCCTGCTGGTGATAGCGTCCCTGCTTTAGTTGCGGCAAAATGTACTGTAACAATTACTGGGCCAAATGGTTCTAAAGACATAGCTATTGAAAAATTTCATACTGGGCCTGGAAAAACAATTCTTGAAAATGGTGAAATGCTTGTAAGTATTAACTTTCCAAAAAGAAATCTTAACTCAGCTGATGCATATCTGAGAATGACACCAAGAACTGAAATGGATATTGCTGTAGTTGGTTGTAGTGTGAATATCACAATGGATAAGGGACTATGTACTGATGCAAGAGTATCTTTAGGCGCTGTTGCACCAACTGTTTTGCTTATAGAAGAAGCAGCTAAAATAATGATTGGGACTGATTTAAACGCTGACATTTTAGATAAAGTTTCTAAATTATGTTCCGATGCTTGTAATCCGATAAACGATAAACGTGGAACTATAGATTATCGCACAAAGGTAGCTGGTGTATTATTTAAACGTGCAGCATTAATTGCAATTGATAGAATTAAAGGAATATAAAACAATGAGTAAAATTCATGTCTCTACAAAAATCAATAATGAAGAAATAGAATACTTATGTAACCCTCACGATACAATGTTAGATGTTTTAAGAAATCAATTGGATCTTACTGGATCAAAAGAAGGATGTGGTTCAGGTGACTGTGGTTCATGTAGTGTAATTCTAGATGGGGAACTTGTATGCTCCTGCTTAATGCTTGCAGCAGAAGCTGAAGGAAGCGAATTAGAGACAATTGAAGGTATGTCAGAAGGTGGAAAGTTACATGCCCTCCAACAAAAATTTCTTGAAAGAGCTGCTCTTCAGTGTGGAATTTGTACTCCGGGAATGTTAATAGCTTCAAAAGCTCTTCTAGATCATAATCCAACACCAACAGAAACTGAAGTGAGATATTGGCTTGCTGGGAATCTTTGTAGATGCACTGGCTATGATAAAATTGTAAAAGCCGTTTTAGAAGTAGCTGATGATATGAAGGAGACTGCATAATGAATGAGATGAATAATAAATGGATTGGTAAAAATACTGTTAGACCAGATGGAGCAGAAAAAGTAACAGGTAGAGCTGAGTATGGTGCTGATACTTCTATGCCTGGTATGATTTGGGGAAGTGTTTTAAGAAGCCCTCACCCTCATGCTAAAATCATATCCATAAACACAAAAAAAGCTGAGGCTCTTAAAGGTGTAAAAGCTGTTATAACATCTAAAGATATTGTAGATTTTCCTTTAGATACTCCTGTTATTTTAGGAATTCAAGATATGCGATGGATGTGTCGTAATGTAATGGCGAAGGATAAAGTTTTATTTCATGGTCATCCATTAGCTGCAGTTGCAGCTACTACTCAAGAAATAGCAGCAAAAGCTTGTGAGCTTATTGAAGTGGAATATGAAATTTTACCTTGGTCTATTGATATAGAAGATGCAATAAAGCCAGATGCACCAATACTTCACGAGAATTATACCTTTAACGATAAACCTTCTAATATAGTAGGAACTCTTGAACATAAAAAAGGTAATCTTGAAGAAGGTTTTGCTAAGGCTGACGTTATTATTGAACGTAACTTTAAAACTGAAGCTGTTCATCAAGGTTATATTGAAACACACGCTTGCCTTGTTAGTGTTGCAGGAGACGGAAGAGCAACAATATGGAGTTCTAGCCAAGGTCAATTTATGGTAAGAGCAATGACGGCATACTTAACTGGGATACCACAAAGTAATATTAAAGCCATTCCAGCTGAAATTGGTGGTGGGTTTGGTGGAAAAACAATAGTATATTTAGAGCCTCTTGCTACTGTTTTATCACAAAAAACAGGTCGCCCTGTTAAAATTGTAATGTCTAGAGAAGATACAATGCGAGCAACAGGCCCTACCTCGGCTTCAGTTAGCACTGTTAAAATTGGTGCTACAAATGATGGTAAAATTGTTGCTGCACAAGGAACGTTTTATCTCCAAGCAGGAGCTTTTCCTGGTTCTCCAATTAGAGGCGCGACTGCATGCGCATTTGGACCATACGATTTACCTAATGCTTACACATTAGGTTACGATGTTGTTTCAAATAGATCTAAAGTTGCAGCCTACAGGGCACCAGGCGCTCCTATTGGTTCGTATGGAGTTGAATGTGTCATTGATGAAATAGCAGAAGCTATTAAAATGTGCCCTCTTGAAATCAGAAAAATAAATGCTGCAAAAGAAGGAACAAAAGCTGTTCAAGGCCCTGTCTATCCAAAAATGGGATATCTAGAAACAGTTCAAGCGGCTATTGATCATCCTCATTACAAGGCACCATTGGGTAAAAATCAAGGTAGAGGCGTTGCAAGTGGTTTTTGGTTTAATGCTGGAGGAGAATCTAGTGCTCAATTAAATATTACTGAGGATGGTAATGTTGTTGTAACAACAGGACATCCAGATATTGGAGGATCACGAGCGTCTATAGCTAATATTACAGCCGAACTATTAGGTATTAATCATAATAGAGTATCTGTTCAGATTGGTGATACAGCATCGATAGGATTTAGCAATTTAACTGGAGGCAGTAGAGTATTATTTGCTTCTGCTATGGTTGTTACACAGTCATCTCAAAAAGTAATCAAGCAGCTTAAAGAACGAGCTGGAAAGATATGGGGTATTGATCCTGATGCTATAGAGTGGGAAAATGGTGAAGCTCGTCCAGCCGGTGATAACGCAGGTAAGTTCAAACCTCTTTCTTTGGCAGAAATTGCTGATAAAGCAACAGCTACAGGTGGTCCAATTGGAGCAGGAGTTCAATTGAACACTGAAGGAGCCGAAGGTGGCTTTGCAACACACATCTGTGATGTAGAAGTTGATGTTGAATTAGGTATTGTTAGAGTAATACGATATACTTCTATTCAAGATGTAGGAAAAGCAATACATCCGGATTATGTAGAAGGTCAACTTCAAGGTGGATGTGCTCAAGGAATTGGTTGGGCTTTGAGTGAAGAGTACATATATAATAAAAATGGTCATCTTGATAACACAGGTTTCTTAGATTATAGAATGCCTGTTTGCTCTGATTTGCCAATGCTTGATACCTTAATTATAGAAGTCCCTAACCCTAAGCACCCTCAAGGCGTAAGAGGTGTAGGTGAAGTTCCTTTAGTCCCAACACTTGGTGCTGTGTCAAATGCAGTTTATCAAGCTTTAGGAAAAAGGTCTTATAGTTTACCTATGTCTCCTCCAAAAGTGCTGAAGAT
>CAZWGZ010000182.1:0-3625 GCA_964633395.1 uncultured Rhodobacterales bacterium | reverse complement strand
ATTAAGAATGAGGTAATTGTAAAACAAGAAACAAAATTTTTATTAATAAAAACTATTAGTCATAAAAATATTTTAAAGCAATTGAAACCCCTTAAGATTAATATATCATATTTGAACTGGAGAATTATATCTTTATTTCATAAAAAAAACTTTGTCCCCAAAGCTGGTGAATATTTGATTCTAAAAGGATCATCAATAAGTGACTTACAAAAGCTTTTTCAAAATGGCAATACCGTTACTAGAAGTTTTACTCTTATAGAAGGTTGGACGGCGAATGATTTAATGCTTAAAATCATGAGTACTAAGGGCTTGTTTGGAAAAATACCAAACTTAAAAGAAGGGATTTACAAACCTGACACTTATAATTATAAATGGGGATATTCTAGAAAAAAATTATTAACAAGGATGAAATTTGCACAAGATTTAATTTTGAATGATATTTGGAAAAATTATCCTAAAAGTGTTATTTTAAAAAGTAAATATGATTTGTTAGTTCTCGCTTCAATAATTCAAAGAGAGGCTAAAAACTTTAAAGAAAGTCAATTAATAGCCAGTGTTTTCATAAATAGGCTTAACAAAAATATGAAACTTCAATCAGATGTTACACTTGCATACGGATTAAATATTAATGGTAAAAAACTTACTAAGAAAATGTTAAGATTAGCTCATCCTTATAACACATATTTTATTAATGGATTGCCTCCAACTCCAATTTCATATCCAAGTACTGATGTTTTGAAAGCTTTTATTAATTTAAAAAAAACAAATTATTTTTATTTTGTTAGTAATGGAAAAGGTGAGCATAGATTTTCAAGAACATATAGTTCACACAAGAAAAATATTAAAATATGGAAAGATAATATAGTTAAGGAAAAGCATAGTGTTAAAAAATAATCGTAGAGGTGTAATTTTAGTTATTTCATCCCCTTCTGGTGCAGGTAAAACCACTATATGTAAAAATATTATTGAAAAAATTACTAATGTAAGTTTATCTATTTCTGTTACTACAAGAAAAAAACGAAAAGGTGAGATTGAAGGAAAAGATTATTTTTTTAAAACCAATCAAGAATTTTCTCTGATGGTTAATAATAACGAATTTATTGAGAGTGCAAAAGTTTTTGGAAACTTTTATGGGACGCTTAAAGCGGAAGTTTTACAAAAAATTGAAGATGGAGTTGATGTTTTAGTAGACATTGATTGGCAAGGTACTAGGCAGATACAAAAACATCTACTAGAAGACATCGTTAAAATATTTATATTGCCACCTTCTATTAAAGAATTAGAGTATAGACTTGGGAATAGAGCAAGTGAAAATAAAGAAGATTTCAATAAAAGAATGTCAGAAGCTAGAAAAGAAATCAGCCATTATAATGAGTATGATTTTGTAGTAATAAATGAAGAAATTGAAATAGCTGTTAACTCAGTCAAACAAATTTTATATTCTGAAAGATTGAGAAAACATAGACAAAGTACACTTCCAAATATTGTAAAAAAACTTTTATAATTACAAACATTTTGAATACTAATCAAGGGTATGCTTTTTTTGCTATTCTACAAAAATCAATGACAGATAATTCTTCTGGGCGTAAGCTAGAAGAAATATTCAAATCTTCTAAAATTGCTTCACCATTTATTTTTTTAAGACTACTTTTTAACATTTTTCTTCTCTGACTAAAAGCCATTTGAGTAATCTGCTCTAAAGAATTGAAAGCTACATCAAAAATTGGATTTTCCATTGGTATTAATTCAACCACAGTTGATGTAACTCTTGGAGGAGGTATAAATGCTGATCCAGGTATATCAAATAATTGTTTACTTTTAGTCAACCAATTTGTTAAAATTGATAATCTTCCATAATTTGAAGAGCCAACTGGGGCTGTAATTCTATCAGCCACTTCTTTTTGAAACATTAATGTAAGTTTTTCAAATTTCTTTATATGCTTTAACCAAGATATTAACATTTTTGTTCCTGCGTTATATGGTAAATTAGCTATAACTTGTCTTGGTTCGTTCCCAAGACTCCATATAGGATAATTGATAGCATCTGCAATAATAACTTGGAGAGTATCTCCATAAATTTCTTTTAATTCCCTCAACATTAATTCTGATTGTGTGTCTTTATCAATTGCAAAAAGAATATTTGGTTTTTTTTTAAGAATAGATCTTGTTAAGCCTCCTGGGCCTGGACCAATTTCAATTATAGTAGATGCAATAGGCTCAGATTTTTTAACAATTTTATCGGTGAGGTTAATATCAAATATAAAGTTTTGACCAAGAGATTTATGTATTTTTACATTATTTTTATTTAGGATTTCCTTTATTGTTGGCAGTTGGTCTTGAATTGATTTATACATTATCTTTGTTGACACTCATTAAATGTGCGAGATTGATTGCAGAAATTAAACTTTCTGGATTAGCTATATTTTTACCAGCTATATCAAATCCTGTCCCGTGGTCTGGGGAAGTTCTAATAAAATCTAAACCTAGAGTTACATTTACACCATTATAAAAATCTAATGTTTTAATTGGTATCAAAGCTTGGTCATGATACATACAAATTGCTACATCATAATTTTGCCTTGCCTCATATGAAAACACTGTATCTGCAGCAAACGGTCCATCTAATAAAAAATCATTATATTTTTGAGTTTTCTTTATTGCCGGGATAATTATTTCTTGTTCTTCAGTCCCAATATCTCCATTTTCGCCAGAGTGAGGATTAAGTCCTGTTAATATTATTTTAGGCTTTTTAATACCAAAATAACTTGTTAAATATTTAGCAGTGATTTTTATAGTTGTAATTATTAACTCTTCAGTAATCAAACTTGAAACTTGAGATAGAGGCACGTGAATTGTTAATGGAATAGTTTTAAGATTTTGTCCAACAAGCATCATTACTGGTTGAATGTTTTTTTTAGAAAAAGAAGCTAAAAACTCTGTGTGACCATTATATTTAAAACCAGATTTATACATTATATTTTTATTAATTGGGTTAGTTACAATTGCTGAAGCATTAGTACTATTTTCTAATTCTATACATTTTATAATAGACTTTTTTATAAAAGAACAGTTGGCAATAGAGGGTTCCCCTAATATTACCGTATCATTAGTTTTAATAGGTATAACATTAAAATAGTTAGTTTTATAATCAGTAAAATTAATTTGATCATGGATTTCGTTAACTTTCCAATGAACATCAAATACGTCACAATAATTATAAATTAATTTTGGATCAGTAATAATTATAGGTAATGTAGCTTCATTAATTTTTTTAGATTGCAATGCTTTTATTGTGATCTCTGGAGCAATACTTGAAGGATCTCCAGATGAAATTAATATAATTTTTTTTTGTAAAGCCATACTTTCTATATTCAACTTTAATTTATGTTCTTGATAGTTTTAATTACTGCATTCTGAGTTAATTTTTTTAAAACACGCGCATTAAAAATAGCAAGTCGTTTGTTTAAAAGTTTTTTCTTTATTAAGTTCGGATTTATATCTTTTAATTTAATTTTCTTAATGTCACAATAAACATATAAATGACCAATATTCCCTTTATAAATTGGACCTATAGTTTTCAATAATTGAATATTTTTTATGTTTTTTTGTAAATTTATATCTAAAT
>CAZWGZ010000181.1:0-3629 GCA_964633395.1 uncultured Rhodobacterales bacterium | reverse complement strand
ATGATTAATGTTAAATCTGGAGGTCGGACAAGACTTTCTGGAATTGCAGCATCTTTATTTTTACTTTTATTTATTATAATTGGATCCTCTCTTATTGAACAAATTCCTTTAGCAGCTCTAGTTGGAGTTATGTTCATGGTAGTGATTGGTACTTTTGCTTGGCAAAGTATCACGGTTATTAGGCGGATTCCAATAACAGACGTTATTGTTATGTTAATTGTAACAAGTATAACAGTGATTTATGATTTAGCCATAGCGGTGATTTGTGGAGTTATTGTCTCAGCTCTTGCTTATGCTTGGAATAATGCAACTCGTATTACGGGACGTATTGAAGTTAATAATGATGGTAATACTATTTATTATATAGAAGGACCTTTATTTTTTGGTTCAGTTCAAGGTTTTTCTGAGATATTTAATCCAGAAAAAGATACTGATTTAGTGATAATTGATTTTATTAATAGTAGAGTTGTTGATCAATCAGCTCTGCAGGCAATAGAAGAGCTTGCAATGAAATATAAGAAAAAAAGAAAAAAGCTACAACTGCGACATCTTTCAACAGATTGTCATTCGCTCTTACGAAAAGCTGGCCAGTTAGTTGTTGATTCAGACGATGATCCTGATTATGGCTTAGCTGTTGATTACGGTGTAAAGCCAGGTGCATTTGGTAACAGTCATTAGTCTATTAATATTTTAAGCCTTGACTCTTATTGTAACTAATATAAGAACAAATCATGAACATTTAATTTTTAGGAATAGAACAAATGACAACCCTTGAAATAACTAAAAAAATATTAGCCCAAAATGGTCATTATAGAATGACAAGTGGGCTAGAAATATTTAAGCCTTGCTTGAAGTCTCATCAAACTTTTCCTTTATATAGTTCTAAAGTTTCAGCGGGCTTTCCTTCTCCTGCTGACGATAACTTAGAAAAAAGTTTAGATCTCAATAGTTATTTAATCAAACGACCTGCCGCAACATTTTTTGTTCGTGTTAACGGTGATTCAATGATAAACGCAGGAATAAATGATAATGATATTTTAATTGTTGATAGAAGTGTCAAGCCATCTCATGGTAAAGTAATTATTGCTGTTTTAGACGGACAAATGACCGTGAAGAGACTTTATAAGCGATCTGGTAAAGTTATTTTAATGCCAGAGAATGACTTATACAAACCAATAGAAATAACTGATGATACTAATATGGAAATATGGGGTGTAGTTACAAGCGCTGTTCATTTCTTGTAGTATGTATGGTCTAGTTGATTGTAATAATTTTTATGTTTCTTGTGAAAGGGTGTTCAACCCACTTTTAAAAGGACAGCCTGTTGTTGTCTTGTCTAATAATGATGGGTGTATTATTGCAAGATCTAATGAGGCAAAAGCCTTAGGAATTCCAATGGGAGCACCACTACATCTATATAAAAAATTAATAGATCAAAAAAATGTTTTTACCTATTCTTCAAATTATACTTTGTATGGAGATATGTCTGCTCGTGTAATGGATTCATTAAATTATTTTGTCCCTGATATGGAAATATATTCAATTGATGAAGCTTTTATTAGTTTAAAAGGCTTCAATCTTAATAGTTTGGTAGAAGAAATGTCAGATATAAGAAAGTTGATTTATCAATGGACAGGTATTCCTACCTCGATAGGTGTAGGTCCTACAAAAACATTAGCTAAATTAGCTAATAAAATTGCTAAGAAATATACATCTAATGGTGTTTATATAGTTACAATTTCTGATCAATTAACACAAATTTTAGATGATATGAAGCTAGAGGATATTTGGGGAATTTCAAAAGGTTGGGGAGCACGTTTGAGATCTATAGGGATAAATACTCCTCTACAATTGCAACAGTCAGATCCATATCAAATAAGAAAATTAATTTCAGTTGTAGGTGAACGAATTGTTTATGAGTTAAGAGGTAATTCATGCTTGCAATTAGAAGAAGTAGTGAATAAAAAAACTATTACAGTTTCTAGATCATTTGGGAATATGATCGATGATAAGGATGATCTAAAAAAAGCATTAGCTAATCATGTAGTAAGAGCTACCGAAAAGTTACGTTATCAAGATAGCTTGTGTAGTGGAATTCATATTTTTATTAATACTAATCGTTATAGAAAACAAGATCTACAATATAGTAATGGAGCCATGATTAATTTTGATGAGCCAATTGATAATACAGTAGAAATAATAAATGAATCTTTTAAATTATTAGAAAATATTTATCGTTCAAATTATAATTATAAAAAGATAGGTGTAGTGCTATTAGGGCTAAAACAAAATAAAAAAAATGTTATAGAAAACACTTATATTATTCAGAGCAATTTATTTACACTTAATCAAAATTTAAGTAATAACAGTAAAAAATCTGATGTTTGTATGAAGCTATTTGATGATATCAATTCAAGGATGGGAAAAAAAACATTGTTCTATGGTTCTCAAGGTATGCAAAAAAGATCTAAGAAAATAAAACAAAAAGCGGATAAATGGAGTATGCGATCTTGTTATAAGTCTCCTTCTTATACAACTAAATGGAATGACGTGTTAAAAGTTTATTAGTATGTTCTTGATTGTATCAATTATGATTTTTCTTTTGAAGGGAGCGGAATACAACTTAAACCGGAAGTCCAAAGCTCGGCACAAACTGAACGAGCTTGATTTTCAGCCAATTCAGTAAAACGAACACGCCATAAATATTTTATACTATTATTTCTTTTTTTAGATATTTTACTTAAAGCTGCAGGAAGATTTCCTAGTTGTTCTGGAACAACAGTTCGTGCATTACGAGCAGCTTTATGAGCATTTAATCGATTTGTAAAAGCACCAATTTGTATAAACCAGTCATCATTTGTATTTTCCACTAGCAAACGGCTTATAATATTAGGTGGTATTTTAAAACTTTTTATATTTTTTTCTGCAATCGAAGTTTCAGGGCGCATTTTGGGCAGTTCTGAAGGCTTCGCTATTCTAACAAGGGGTTTTGACGCATTTGTTTTAAAGTATCGATTTAATAATTTTATCATATGTTTATCTCGTGACCTTGCTTTTTTTCCTCCAAAAACAACTCCAATAATTCTTTGCCCATTACGTTCTACAGAAGCTACAAGGTTAAAACCAGAGGCATTAGTATAGCCAGTTTTAATTCCATCAGTACCAGAATAACTTCCTAATAGATTATTATGATTACTATATTTAATACCTTTATATACAAAAGATTTAGTCTTAAATAATTTAAAAAATTTAGGATGATCTCTCCTGATTGCCATTCCTAATGTAGCCATATCTCTTGCAGTAGACAGTTGAGCACGGTTAGGCAGACCTGAAGCATTTTTAAATGTAGTACGTTTCATACCTAATTTTTTAGCTTTTTTGGTCATTAATTTAGCAAAATTTCTTTCTGATTTTCCCAAATTTTCAGCCACAACCGTTGCTACATCGTTTGCTGATTTTGTAATTAAGGCAAATATTGCATGTTTAACCAAAATTGTTGATCCAGCAGAAAGGTTTAACTTAGAAGGAGGCTGTCTGGTAGCCTTTCTAGATACTTTAAACTTAGTATTCATAGATATTTTTTTTGACTTTAGTGCATCAAATATCATGTATAATGTCATAATTTTTGT
>CAZWGZ010000180.1:2284-3643 GCA_964633395.1 uncultured Rhodobacterales bacterium | reverse complement strand
GAACATCTAGATGAAAAACATAGATATGCATTATTTTTAGAAATATCCAAACATTATGCTCAATCATGGTTTACAAGTACAAGTAAGGAA
Organism: uncultured Rhodobacterales bacterium; assembly: GCA_964633395.1. Classification (GTDB taxonomy): domain Bacteria; phylum Pseudomonadota; class Alphaproteobacteria; order Puniceispirillales; family Marisalimonadaceae; genus CAJJBL01. Next base: position 3,553 of record CAZWGZ010000180.1, on the reverse strand, counting down.
GCATTTGAAGAGTTTCCTAAAAATATAGATAAGATATTTCTTCCAAAAGTAATGAATGATTCTAAAGGCTATTACGATTATCAGAATGGAGACGCTTAAAATGTCTAATCAAGAATTAAGTACAGATGAATCAGTTTCAAATTATGATGCAGATTCAATTAAGGTCCTTAAAGGATTAGACGCAGTAAGAAAAAGACCTGGAATGTATATTGGAGATACAGATGATGGATCAGGCTTGCACCATATGGTTTATGAGGTTTTAGATAACTCAATAGATGAGGCTTTGGCAGGACATTGTGATTTAGTTCAAGTTAAGCTTATGTTAGATGGATCTGTAACAGTTTCTGACAATGGAAGAGGTATTCCAGTTGATATTCATACAGAAGAAGGAATATCTGCTGCAGAAGTTATCATGACACAGCTACATGCTGGAGGTAAGTTTGATAATAATTCTTATAAGGTATCTGGAGGTCTTCATGGAGTAGGAATTTCAGTTGTTAACGCACTGTCAGAAAATTTAAGCTTAACAATATATAGAAATAGTAAAATTTATAAAATTGATTTTACTCATGGTGATGCAAAAGAACGTCTTGCTATTATTGGCGATAGTGATGGAAAAACAGGTACTGAAATTAATTTTAAGCCAAGTGCAGATACATTTGCTATGTGTATTTTTGATTACTCAACTTTAGAGCATCGAATAAGAGAATTAGCATTTTTAAATAGTGGCGTTCATATTGACTTAATTGATGAGAGAGAAACAGAAAAAAAGAAAGTTTCCTTTTATTATGAAGGTGGATTAAAGGCATATATTGAATATTTAAATAGATCACGTCATGCTATTCACGAAGTAATAGCCACTACACATGAAAAAGAAGGAATTACTGTTGATATCTCAATGGAATGGACAGACGGGTACCACGAAACTACACTTTGCTTTACAAACAATATTCCCCAAAGAGATGGAGGTACTCATTTAGCTGGATTTAGAGCAGCTTTAACAAGAGTGATAAACAATTATTCTAATAAATCAGGTATAGCAAAAAAAGAAAAAATACAACTTACTGGAGAAGATTGTAGAGAAGGATTAACAACAGTATTATCTTTAAAAATACCTGATCCTAAATTTTCTAGTCAAACAAAAGATAAATTAGTATCAAGTGAAGTTAGGCCTGTTGTAGAACAATTAGTATCAGAATCATTAAATCAATGGTTAGATGAGCATCCAACAGAAGCTAAAAAAATTATTGCGAAGGCCTATGAAGCAGC
>CAZWGZ010000180.1:0-2184 GCA_964633395.1 uncultured Rhodobacterales bacterium | reverse complement strand
TAACTTTTTTCTTTAGGCATATGCGACCATTAGTTGATGCAGGATACTTATATATTGCCCAACCACCCTTATTTAGAGCAAAGCATGGGCAATCAGAAGTTTATTTAAAAGATCAAATAGCACTAGATGATTATTTGATAAATTCTGGAATTAAGGATGCTTCTTTATCAATAGGTAATAATGAAACTATTTTGGGAGAAGACTTAAAATCTTCAGTAGAGAAATCAATTTATTCTAAAAGAATGATTGATAAAATGTCTCAAAAGTTAGGTTTTCCAGAAGTAATTGCACAATTATCTATTTTGGGTTTCATGAATATAGATTTATTTAATAATGAAAAGAATTTATTAATAATTAATGAAAGATTAAGTAACTTTTTAATAGATGATGAAAAAGGCTGGTCTGCCATTTTTAATATTGATGATGAAGATAAAAAAATATTAGAAATATCAAGAGTTTATAGAGGTGTGAAAGATAATTTTATATTAACTGAAGAAGATATTTTGTCTGAAGAAGCTAAAATGTTAGATAGTATGAAAAGTTTCCTTAGTGACCACTTTCTAACAAAAGGTGTGTTTACTATTAATGAAACTGGTTATGAGATAAATGATCCGCTTTCATTATCTAAAAGGGTAACTGACTTGGGTAAAAAAGGTTCTCAAATAAATAGATACAAAGGTCTTGGAGAAATGAACCCAGTTCAACTATGGGAAACAACACTTGATCCTAATGCAAGATTCTTACTTCAAGTAAAAGTTGAAAATGAAGGAGATGCAGAAGAAACTTTTTCAACATTAATGGGGGAAACGGTTGAACATAGACGAAACTTTATTCAAGAAAATGCTTTAAAGGTAAGTAACTTAGATGTGTAAGGTGCCTAAATTACTAAATTATCATTTCTAACAATATGATTAGCTATTTGTTGAGACGTAAAAGCGCTTAGTGTCCATCCTAAATGTCCGTGACCAGTATTATAAAAAATACCAGGCAAATTTCCACTTCCAACCTTTGGCATCATACTTGGTGTCATGGGCCTCAGGCCTGCCCAGGGAATGGCATGTTCAGTAGAAACAGAAGGAAATAACTGATTGCACCAGTTTATTAGAGGATTAATTCTGTCGGCCCTTATATCTTTGTTATAGCCATTAAACTCTGCTGTGCCAGCTACTCTAAACCTATTTTTACCTAATCTACTGGAAACTATTTTTGCATTATCATCAAGTAAGGATACGTGAGGGGCATTACTAATACTTTCTTCATCATTAAGTAGTAGAGTAATAGAGTAACCTTTTACAGGATAAATATTGACTGAATCACCTAATTTATCTGCAAAGATTTTACTACTTACTCCAGCACAAATAACAATACCATCATAAATTGAATTCTGTATTTTATTTGCATGAATAAATGTAATTATAGGTTGATTATTCTTATGATAAATTTTATTGATCTCTGTATCATAATTAAATTTTACACCTTTCTTTTCACAAGCTTCAGCTAATAATTTAGTAAATTTATGGATGTCACCTGACATATCACTTTTAGTAAAAAATCCCCCTTTAAAGTTTTTTAAGTTAATAGTTGGTTCTATTGAAGCCATTTCATCTAAATTCACTTCTTTACGCTTTAAGCCTGCTTCTGCTAACCAACTATTTACGTTTCGACCATGCTCAAGGGCTTTGTTATTATCACAAAGATGCAAAATACCTTTTTCCTCAAGATCTAATTTAATATTTTCAATATCTAATATTCTCTTAAATTCAGATCTACTTTCTATGGCCATCTTAGCTGTTAGTATAGTGTGCTTTTTATGGTTGGGAATATTACTTATAAACTTATATAACCAACTAACTTTATGATAATTAAGTTTAGGATTAAATAAAAGAGGTGCGTCTTTCTTGAACATCCATTGTATACCTTTTGAAATAGTAGACCAACTATTCCAAACTTCAGCATTACATGCAGACAGTTGCCCTCCATTAGCAAAACTAGTTTCCATAGCTGCATAACGATTTTTTTCAAACACAGTAACGTCATAACCTCTCTCTAGAAGTTGATAAGCTGTAGTTATTCCAGTAATACCAGCACCAATAATAGCAATTTTTTTCATCAAAAACTCCGTAACAAAACAGTTGTGTAATTACAACTTACCCCATCTGTCACGGGACCTGAAAGATTGACCAA
>CAZWGZ010000179.1:0-3652 GCA_964633395.1 uncultured Rhodobacterales bacterium | reverse complement strand
TTCATTGCTCTAAGAATTATTTATTTAAACTTTTAATAATAAATTATTTGTATTTATTTCCACAAACTAATTTTCCATTTTTTGGAGTACAACTATATTGCAGTATTTTTAAATTATTTTTTGATATTGAAGAATTAGATTTTTCGACACATTCTTTCAAAAAACTTTTTTTAACTATTTCACTGTTATCTGATTTTACAATTTGATTTAAAAGGCCATTCTTTGAAAGTTCATTATAAGAATAAGGTGAGATAGTAAAAATTTTACTATCTTTAAAATATAGTTTTAAACCACCATTATAGTTAAATAACTTTAGATTGTTACCTTTAGAAAATACAATCTTATCTGTTAATTTCTTTATCTTATAAGAAAAGAAATTAATATTATGCAAATCATTTGTATTTAGAGGAATGGAAATAAAAATATTACCCTTCATTAATTCTAAATCAATTACACGTTTATCTTTGCCGTTTGTCACAACATTAAATTTAAATGCAGAATTAGAAGATAGACAAATTTTTGTTTTATTACTTAAGATTAATAAGGTTGGGAGGAGACTTGATTTTAAGTAATCTCCGTTTTTTATTGTACTGTTTTTACTTAACACACTTCTTTGACCATAAATATCTAAAATAAATATTGGGTTTTCAACCTGCAACAAACTGATTTTTGTAGATGAAAAGGCTAAATTACTTTTAGCTAATATAAAAATAATAAATAATAAATATCTTATAAGCATTTAATCATTATAAATTTCTTTGTAATTCTTTATATTAAAATAACTAGTTACTTTATAAAAAGTAACTAGTTATTTTTTTAAGTGAATTATCCTGGTATTTTTCCGTCAACACCTTGAAGATAATAATTCATACCCCAAAGACCTCCATCGTCCATTTCTTTTCCGGCTGGCAATATTTCTTTTCCAGTATTATCAATTAATGGACCTGCAAAAATTTTGATTGTTCCAGATTTTATTCCATTCACAACCTCTTCTGCTTTTTGTTTTACATCATCTGGCATATTTTCAAATTTTGACAATTTTAGCATTCCAGTTGAAAAGCCGCCCCATTTGTTTCCAGCCCAATGATCAGGTCCGTCTCCAGTATTCCATTTACCATTTCTAAGAGCTTCAATTTTTTCAATATAGTATGGTCCCCAATTATTAACAGATGAAAATAATTGTGCTTTAGGAGCAAACGCTGACATATCTGTTGACTGCCCAAACCCTAAAACGCCGTTTTTTTCTGCTATTTGTAACATAGCAGGTGAGTCTGTATGTTGAGCTAAAATATCTGCGCCTTCTGCAATATGGACTTTTGCGGCATCTGCTTCTTTAACAGGATCATACCATGTATTTGCCCATATAACTGAAATAGATGCTTCTTTGTTAACTGATCTCATTCCTTGAGCAAAAGCGTTAATACCCATAATTACTTCAGAAATTGGATATGCTCCAACATAACCAATTTTATTGGTTTTAGTCATTAGACCTGCGACAACTCCTTGAACATATCTTCCTTCATAAAATCTGATATTTCCTGTAGCTAAATTTGGAGATCTTTTATAACCTGTCATATGCTCAAATTTAATATTAGGGAATTCTTTTGCAACTTTTAAAGTTGGTTCCATATAACCAAAAGAAGTCGTAAATATTATCTCATTTCCTTGTTGAGCTAGTTCTCTAATAACCCTTGTAGCATCTGGGCCTTCAGCAACATTCTCAACTATTGAAGTTGTTACTTTATCACCAAAATGCTTTTCTACCATTTGCTTAGCTAGCTCATGTGCATAAGTCCACCCATGATCACCTGGCGTTGTTAAATATACAAATCCTACTTTTGTTGATGTTGATGTACTTTCTGAAACTTCTACTTTAGACTTTTCTTGAGTGTATAGATATCCTAAAACACCTATTACTATTAGCGATACTAATATTAAAATTTTCTTCATTATATTCCCCTCTTTTTTGTTAAATCTTAGCGTTAATCCTTCAAATAACAATAATTTTTTATTTATAATGATTATTTTTCATTATTTTAGTCAAATTTATGGAGTATCAATAAATGGTTTACCTAAAGAAGCGGGTACAGAACTTTTATTTTTTGAAAACCTTCCAGAAATTATTGTTAATGCCAATATTGTAGCCAAGTAAGGCATCATTGATAGTATTTGAGATGGGATTGGCCATCCTCTTGCTTGACCAACAAGTTGAGCAATAGTAATTCCCCCAAAAATTAAAGCTCCGACAATTACTCTCCATGGAATCCAAGATGCAAAAACAACTAATGCTAAGGCAATCCAACCTCGTCCAGCCGTCATTCCCTCAGACCAATGTGGAGTTAGCACTAAAGGAATATAAGCTCCTCCAAGACCAGCACACATTCCACCAAAGCATGTTGCAAGCCATCTTATTTTTTTAATTGGGTAACCTATTGAATGAGCACTGTTATGGTCATCTCCAACAGCTCTTAAGACTATTCCTGATTTAGAATGATTTAAGAAAAAAGTTATCAAAATAATTAGAGCAATTGATAGGTAAGCAATGAGATCTTGTTTAAATAAAATATTCCCAATGTGTGGTATGTCAGATAAAAGAAAAAGTTCTATCTTAGGCAAAGAAGGGACAGTTTTTCCTACTAAAGGTGCTCCAGCCAATCCTGAAAAACCAGCTGCAAAAATTGTTAAGCCAAGGCCAGTAGCCACTTGATTGGTCATTAAATTTATTGTAAAAACAGAAAAAATAGAAGCCATAAATATACCCGATATTGCCCCACCAAGAATCCCAAAATAAGGATTTCCTAACCATAATGTTGCCCCTAATGCTCCAACAGCACCACTTAACATCATTCCTTCAACACCAAGATTTAAAACACCACTTTTTTCAGTAATTAGTTCACCAGTAGCGGCTAATAATAAAGGTATAGACGTTGCAATAATAGTTAAGATTAAAGCATCCATTAAATATTTATCTCCTATAGTTTTTCCATGCAATTTGATACTTTTGAAGAGTTTCTCCAGTAAGTAAGAAAAATAATAATATTCCTTCAAATAACCCTGTGACAACTTTCGGTACACCCATAGCCATTTGGGCGTTATCAGCACCAAGTTTGACTGTAGCAAGCATTAAACCTGCAAAAATAATTCCTATAGGGTTTAGTCTACCTAAAAAAGCTACAATAATGGCTGTAAAGCCATACCCAAAAGAAACTTCAGGTTGCAATTGACCCATGTTAGCTGAAACCTCTATTACTCCAGCCACCCCTGCTAATCCACCAGATAATAAAAGTACGCTCATTGTTATTGATTTTTCTTTAAAGCCTGCAAATTTAGCAGCTTTAGGTGCTGAACCTAAAACTGTTATTTTGAAACCTGATAATGTCTTATTAATAATAACCCAAGATATAGGAGCTATAATGAAAATTATCAGAACTCCATAATGAAGTTGTCCAAGAAACCCAATTCCTGGAATTGAAATTTTATTAATTAAGGCGCCTTCAGGATATGCTTTTGTTAGAGGAAAACCAAAGCTCATTGGATCTCTTAAAGGCCCTCTAACAACTAAATCTATTAATAACATTGCCACATAAACTAACATTAAGCTTACCAGAATTTCATTAACATTAAGCTTTGTTTTTAATATTGCTGGAATAAA
>CAZWGZ010000178.1:0-3666 GCA_964633395.1 uncultured Rhodobacterales bacterium | reverse complement strand
ACAAAATTAACAATACGATTAGGAATTATTATAACCTTTTTAGGTTTTCCATTCAAAAACTTTTTAATATTCTTTTCTTTAAGCGCAAGTAATTCTAATTCGTTTTTATCAGTATCTATAGGAACATTAATTAATGCCCTCATTTTACCATTGATTTGAATTGGTATTTCAACATTATTTTGGAGTAAATAAATACTATTAACATTAGGCCAACTTGCATTACATATCATACCATCAAATTGTAACGTTTCCCATAATTCTTCGGCTATATGTGGAACCATTGGATTAATAAGTATTAATAAATTTTTAATTACATCCAAAACAATAAGCTTATCATTTAGATTTAAGATTTCATAAGCTGAAACAGAATTAAATAAAGATCTAATCGAGGCTATAGCGATATTAAAATGAAAGTTTTCAATTGAATCTGTTACCTCTTTAATTGTAACATTCAAAATTCTTAATAAATTGAGATTAAGATCTGTCAAATTTTTTGGAATTTCATAACTTTTATGTTTACAATCAATACTTTCAACAAAACGCCATAATTTACTAAGAAAACGCCATGATCCTTCAATCCCTGATTCTGACCACTCCATATCTCTATTTGGTGGTGAATCAGATAGCATAAAGAAACGAGCTGTATCTGCACCATAATTATCAATAATTTGTTGTGGATCAACTACATTTTTTTTAGACTTACTCATTTTTTCAGTTCTTCCAACAATAACTTCCTCACGAGAATTAATATGAAAATACTTATCATCTTCTTTAACTATTTCACTTGGAAAAAGCCATTTTTCGTTGCTATCTTTAAATGTCTGATGACAAACCATTCCTTGAGTTTCAAGTGCAGTAAAAGGTTCTTTAATATCAATCATATTTACTACTTTAAGAGCTCGCATAAAAAATCTAGAATACAAAAGATGCATAACAGCATGCTCAATACCTCCAATATATTGGTCTACAGGTAACCAGTAATCTATGGCTTCTTGAGTAAAGGCTTGATTAGGATTTAAATCTGTAAATCTAGCAAAATACCAACTAGATTCAAAAAATGTATCAAAAGTATCTGTCTCTCTTATAGCTTTATTATTACATTTAGGACAATTTGTATGTTTCCACGTAGGATGATTTTCTAAAGAGTTAGTAGCATTACTAAAGGAAATATCTTCAGGAAGTTTAATTGGCAACTGTTCTAATGGAACAGCAACTTCGCCACAATTGGAGCAAAAAATAATTGGAATTGGACAACCCCAATATCTTTGACGTGAAACACCCCAATCACGAATTCTATAGGTAATTGTTTTTTCACCAAGGTTTAATTCTTGTAATTTTTTTATTGAAGCTATGATTGCTTCACTACTATTTAAACCGTCTAAAAAATCTGAATTTACATGAATACCATCACCGATATAAGGAAGATTTTCATCCCAATTTTGATTATTATTCTCTTTTAAAACAGGAATAATATCTATATTATACTTATTCGCAAAATCAAAATCTCTTTGGTCATGAGCAGGACAACCAAATATAGCCCCTGTTCCATAATCCATTAGAATAAAATTAGCTATATATATAGGAAGCTTTTTATTAATTATAAATGGATGATCAGTAGTAGGTTTTATCTTATAACCAAATTTCTCACCTTTTTCAATTTCAACTTCAGAAGTAGATTGTTTCTCACAAAAATTAATAAATTCTTTAGCCTCAATATCATTTTGAGAAATTTCTATAGCCATTGGATGTTGAGGAGAAATGGCTATAAAAGTAGCACCAAAAATAGTATCAGGCCTTGTCGTAAAAATTTTAATATTCTTATCAGTATTACTAACTTTGAACTTTACTGTAGCTCCTTCACTTTTCCCAATCCAATTTTTTTGCATTGTCTTAACTCTATCTGGCCACAATTTTAAGTTATCAGTATCATTAAGTAACTCACTTGCAAAATCAGATATTTTTAAAAACCAACCTTTCATTTTCTTTTTTTCAACAGGAACACCTGAACGCCAACCACATCCATCAACAACTTGTTCATTGGCTAATACCGTATTTTCAACTGGATCCCAGTTTACCCACGTTTCTTTCTTATAAGCTATGCCAGTGTTAAAAAAATCTATAAACATTTTTTGTTCAAATTTAAAATAATTTGGATCACAAGTAGCTAACTCTCTACTCCAATCATAAGATAAACCCATTTTCTTTAATTGAATTTTCATAGTTTCAATATTAGAATAAGTCCATTTTGCGGGATGAGTTTTATTCTCTATTGCAGCATTTTCTGCAGGAAGGCCAAAAGCGTCCCATCCCATCGGATGAAGGACATTAAATCCTTTAGCTTTTTTATATCTTGCAACAAGATCACCAAGAGTATAATTTCTGACATGACCCATATGAATGGCACCCGAAGGGTACGGAAACATTTCTAGCACATAATATTTAGGTTTATTATAATCAATTTCAGCTTTAAAAATGTTTTTTTCAGTCCATTTTTTTTGCCATTTTTTTTCAATAACGGATGGATTGTATTTCATTATTTTTTCATTTACTTTTATTTAGATGATTTTATTCTTAAATTTCTTGCCTCATTAAGAATATTCTCTTCAATTTTATTAGCTAAATCACTGTCGGTGATAGTCTCTGACCAGACATTGTTTTTAAAATTTTGAATGTGAACTTTGACCTTAATTCCATCAGATCTTAGTTCTCGGGTTAAGATAAATGCAGTTATCTTTAACCTTTGATTTTTTATGTTTTTATTAATATACCAGTCAGAAATTATAGTTCCACCAAGTGCATCTGTAGATATTAGAGGAGCAATAGACAATACATTTAATGATGCTCTCCACAAAAATGCATTTACGTTAATAATTCCACCCGAATTATCTTTTTCTAAAAATAATTCAGATAGATTTAATCCTTTTTCAGCATCTTTAGAAAAAAGGCCAGGATTAGACTTTTCACCTGTAATTGGATTTCGAACAACAGAGTTATTGCTTGAGCAACTAGAAAATAAAATAATAAGAGGGACTATTAAAAATTTTTTGTACATTGGAAATCCTTTTATTAAAATATATTTAAGTTTTAGCAGTATTTAGTAATACATCAATTAAATTATAATAAAAAGTATTCAATAAAAAAGGGTGACAAAAGCCACCCTTTTTATAAAACAGATTAAAGCTTTTAGAATGAAGCTTTAAGTGTAAGTTTTGAGTTAGTTCCTGAGTCTGCTTGACTAGTACCTTGAATAACACCAGTAGCGTTAACAGTAGCAGCTGTGTACTCGTAGTCATCAACATTTATTACAGCTGTTAAACCAGCAGCAACTGTATATTGAAGTTCAACACCTGAACTTGTGTATTCCTCACTAGTATCTAAATCATCTTCAGATTTAAAAGTATAAGCACCAATTGTCATACCATTAGCCATTTTGTAAGAAACAGCAACGGCCATGTTATTTATATCATCATTAGCTGATGATTTTTCACTTTGTGACAAGGCAAAAGTTATACTTCCGTTAACAAGTTTAACACCCATATTTTGCGAATCAACGTCTGTAGTAGTAGCTTCTGTAGTTGATGTAGCCATACCAATAGTTATAGCTGTATCACCAGCAGATAATGCATATCGTGCACCAAACGCAGTTGTGTCAGAAGCACCTACTGC
>CAZWGZ010000177.1:0-3689 GCA_964633395.1 uncultured Rhodobacterales bacterium | reverse complement strand
CCTGCTTGCAAAGCAGGCGCTCTCCCAATTGAGCTACAGCCCCATAAACTTAATGCTGTTTGATATCCTTTGATAAACAAATCGTCAAGAGATTTTATGGTTCATATTAAAAAAATATTAACATAAAGTTTTTATAAAATGTATAATAAATATATGTCAGCTTAATATTTAACTAGGATTTGTTATGTTTTTCGGAGAAATTGAAACAAAGTTATCTGAAGATGCACTTTTATCAGCATCATTAATTTTAGATAATAACCTTAGTAAGGTAAAAATATCTAAGGGGACAAAAATAGATAAAAGTATTATAAAACTATTGTTGAATAATAACATACAAAGAATCATGTGCGCTAAACTAGATCAAGATGATATTGATGAAAACACTTCTGCTTATTTGATTTCAAACTCATTAATTAATCAAAAAAATTCAAATCTATCAGTCTCTGATGCTCGACAAGGCAGGTGTAATATCTTAGCTGATATAAATGGATTACTTATTTATGAACCAGATCAACTATACAACATTAATTCGATCACAGACGATATAGGAATAGGAGCAATTAACCAATTCAAAATGGTTAAAAAAAATCAAGTTATTGCAACTACTAAAATAATTCCATTTGCACTTAACAAAAAAATTATAGAAAAAATTAATGAATATTCAAAAGATTGTTTTAAATTAATCCCTTTTAACAATATGAATATTCACTTAATACAAACAGAGAATAAAAGTACATTAAAGAAAGTCCTAGATAAGACACTATTTGTAACTCAGAAAAGACTCAAAAATTGTAATATAACTCATTTAACAGAAAAAAGATGCGATCATAATATCAATTCTTTATCAGATACTATAAAGCAAAGCATTAAGGAAGATGCGGATGTAGTTTTAGTTTTTGGCGCTTCTGCTATCTGTGATAAAAATGACGTAGTTCCATCTTCTTTAACAAACAATCAGGGTAAAATAATTCGATTGGGAATGCCTGTGGAACCTGGGAACCTTATGCTTTTAGGAAAAATTAATAAAACGAGCAAAACGATTTTTTTTGTCGGAATGCCTGGGTGTGCACGATCTCAAAAAGAAAATGGTGTAGATTGGATTTTATGGAGAATATTTTGTGGATTAGATGTCTCTAACAAAGATATTAATCAAATGGGTGCTGGAGGATTACTTTGAAAACAATTAGCTTTTGTATTTATCATAACCCAAGATGCTCAAAATCGAGGCAAACTCTAGAATTACTAAAATTAAAAACAAATAATTATATAATAATAGAGTATTTAAAAATAAGGATAAATAAAGAAAATTTAAAAGAAAGCCTTAAATATCTAGATGTCCCTATACATAACGTTATTAGAGATAACGAAATCACTTATAAAAAAATGAAGGTTAATAAAATAGAATTTTCTGTTAATGAAATTCTTGAATTAATAATCCAAAGCCCTATGTTACTTCAAAGACCTTTAGTTACAAAATATGTAAATAACAAAGCTGTCATATCGATAATTTCTAGACCTCCAGAAAAAATTGCCTCATTATAAACTAATTTAAGTTTTTTTTATTAATATTACCTATATGTCTCTCATTTCTTTTTTTAGACAGCTGTATTTGTTTTAAACGTTCTTTAAAACGTACTTTCTGTTTTAAACTTGCTGAATTGTAGCAATGATGACAACTTTGCCCTTGAATAAAATATTCACTATTTTTATCTGCATCACTTATAGGCATTCTACAAGCATAACACATATCATAATCGCCAACTTTTAAATCGTGCTTTACAGAAACTCTATAATCAAAAACAAAACAACTCCCATTCCACTTGCTTTTATCTTCAGATGTTTTTTCAAGATATTTAAGAATACCTCCATCGAGATGATAAACTTCATTAAAACCTAATGATTTAAGATAAGAAGTAGATTTTTCGCATCTGATGCCACCTGTACAAAACATAGCAATTTTTTTATTTTTTGTTTTAGCTTTATCATCTATTAAATTATTTGAAACCCATTCAGGGAATTCTCTAAAGTTATTTATATTTGGATTAATAGCATTTTCAAAACTACCTATTGATACTTCATATTTATTTCTAGTATCTATTAAAAGTACATTTTTGTCTTCAATCAATTGATTCCAATCTTCAGGTTTTACATAATGACCAACCATTTTGTTAGGCAATATATTTTTAACACCTAAACTAACAATTTCTTTTCTTAGTTTTATCTTCATTCTTAAAAAAGGCATTTTATTAGTTAAGGAGTATTTTGGTTCTAAATCTACCAAATCTTTAATAAGCCAAAATTGATTTAATATTTTACTAACATCAAACACTTTTCCAGTTATTGTTCCGTTAATACCTTCATGCGCAACTAGAATTGTTCCATTAATACCAGAGTCTTTTAGAATTAATTTTAATATTTTTTGAAATTCTAATATGTCATCTATTTGAAAAAACTTATAGAAAGCAGCTACAACGCATCCATTTTCAAGACTCAAGTAATCAATGTTGTCTTTTAAAAATTTTTTATAATTTACATTTGGATTCATTGTTTTTCATTTTATTTTAAGTAAATAGTTATTTTTTATACCATTAATAAATTATATAAGTTAAAAATTAATAAAATAAATAGAAAAACACAATAGTACAACATTGGAGTATATATAATGAGTGAACTAGTTATGGATCAAATAACTTTAGAAAAAGCAAATCTAATTATTAAAAATGCAATTAATAAAGCAAGAGAAATAAAAATTAATCCTATTATGACTGTGATTTTAGATCATCGTGGTGCAATTAAAGCGTGTTCAGGAGAAGATGGCATTAGTAGTTTGCGTTTTAAAATTGCTCATGGCAAAGCAAATGGTGCGTTTCAAATGGGAATGGGCTCAAGAGCTCTTTTTAATAGAGCAGAACAACAAGCTTATTTTATAAATGCAGTTAACGCTCTAACAGATGGAGCGCTAGTTGCTGTCCCAGGTGGTGTGTTAATAAGAGACAAGAATAATAATATTGTTGGATCTTTAGGTATTTCTGGAGACACATCAGACAACGATGAAATTGCAGCTATAGCGGGAATAGAGGCTGCAGGATACAAGGCTGATATAGGTTAATTCTATAAAACAACTAGGCATACAATAGTAAAATTAATGGAAGGAATAAAAATATTAAAAGTAAAATTATTCCTTTCAAAACTTTTTCTTTTATTGAGATAAAATTAAAATGTTTACCTCTCGAGTAACCATCAATAAATTGTTGTATTATTTGATTTTTTTTTAAGAATTGATAATAAAAAATAGCACTAAGGTGAAGAGTTATTAAACCATATAAAATAAAATGAAAAAGGTTATGAACTTTTGTCCAAAAGTAAGTGTATTCAGGCATTAAATATACTAAAGGTCCATCATAAATAATATCATCACTGGAGAATAAACCAGAAACCGACAGCACAAATAGAGCAAAAATAAAACTAATAACAGAAAGACTTCCTAAAGGACTTCGAATAGATTTATTTTGATACCTTCCTAAAAAAATTAAATAAATTTTGTAGGGAGAAAAAATAAAACTTTTAAAAGTTGAATTAAAAGTTCCCAAAAACCCCCATAATATCCTAAAAAACATTAACCCCAATATCATAACACCAAAATATTGATGAATATCTAGCCTATCAAGCTTTGCTGAAATAATAGATCC
>CAZWGZ010000176.1:0-3700 GCA_964633395.1 uncultured Rhodobacterales bacterium | reverse complement strand
GAGCATTTAAGAGTTGAAAAAGATAATATAGTTTTAAGAGAATGGTATAATTAATTTTTTTTACAATGCATTGTCTTCTGTTTCACCAGTTCTAATTCTAGTCGCACTATGAAGGTCTAATACAAATATTTTGCCATCTCCAATTTGACCAGTTGAAGCATTTTGGATTAATGCTTCATGTACTGCTATTTCCATTTCATCTGGAACAGCTATTTCAATTTTTAATTTAGGTACAAACGAAACACTATACTCTGCACCACGATAAATTTCAGTTTGACCTCTTTGTCTTCCAAAACCTCTAACTTCTGAAGCCGTCAATCCCTCAACGCCAATCTCAGTTAAAGCTTTTCTAACGTCATCGAGTTTAAATGGTTTAATAATTGCAATAAAATATTTCATATAATCTCCACTTTAATCTGAATGATATCCTTTTTCACCATGAGAGCGCAAGTCTAACCCTTCAATTTCTTCTTCTTCTTCAACTCGGAGAGGTACAATAAATGAAGTTAGTTTTAAAATCAGATAAGTAAACACAGCAGTCCAGCAAATAGTTAATGCAACACCTTTAAATTGAATTATAAATTGTGAACTTGCTGTTTGACCTTCAGGCAATCCTAATCCTAAAAAAGTTGATGTCGCCAAAAATGCAACTAATAAAGATCCTAATATACCTCCAACACCGTGAACTGCAAAAACATCTAAGCTATCATCTATTTGAAGTTTTCCTCTAATATAGTCTACTGCTAAATAACATAACAATCCTCCTAAGAAGCCAAGTATTAAACCACCTGGAATTCCTATGTAACCAGATGCTGGAGTAACAGTCGCTAAACCAGCAACCATTCCAGTAACAACACCAATTAAAGATGGTTTTCCAAATCTTTTCCATTCTATAAACATCCAAACTAATGCAGCTGTAGCTGCAGAAATATGTGTTACTAACATAGCCATGCCAGCGCTACTATTAGCTCCTAAAGCTGATCCAGCATTAAACCCAAACCATCCTACCCAAAGCATAGCTGCACCTATCATTGTGAGTATAGGGCTATGTGGTGGAGTTATAGATTTAGGAAATCCTCTTCTTTTTCCAAGAGTTAAAGCTGTTACCAACGCTGCTGTTCCAGCTGTTGCATGAACAACAATTCCACCAGCAAAATCCATCACTCCCCAAGATGATAGAAGCCCACCTCCCCATACCCAATGAGTAACTGGTAAATAAACTATAATGACCCATAAGCTGAGAAAAATAAGCATGGCAGAGAATTTAATTCGTTCGACAAATGCACCAATGATTAGAGCAGGGGTAATGATTGCAAAGGTCATTTGAAATGATGCAAATAAACTTTCTGGAATTGTGCCTGAAATGCTGTCAAGGGTTATAGATTTCATAAACAAATTACTTAGATCTCCAATCCATGCGTTACCAGTTGAGAAAGCTAAGCTATACCCAATTGTTACCCATATTATGGAAACCACGCATGCAAGAGCAAAATGTTGCATTAATACTGAAACAACATTTTTAGAATTTACAAGTCCACAATAAAATAAAGCTAATCCAGGAAGTGTCATAAATAAAACAAGAGCTGTCGAGGTTAATATCCATGCTGTGTCCCCGCTATTGACTTCTGCCATTGCTGGATATGAGAAAAAACTTATTAAAAAGGCTACATTTAATACTTTTATGATTTTTAATAAAAAACTCATTTGCTACTCCCTAAAATTATTTATAATTTAAATGCTTTGTTTCATTTTTTCAAAATAATGTAGGTTATTTATAAATATATTTTATATATGCCTAATTATTAATCAATAATAATAGTATAAAATATTTTTGTTTAAATGATTAATTTAATTTAAGAATATTAATTTTGCTTTAATCTGATATTAATTTATCAATCAATCAATGATGAGAGGTTAAATATGACGAATTTAATTTTAGATAAGCTAGCGCCTAAAGGTTTTCTGAGAGCAGGGATTAATCTAAGTAATTTTTTATTAGTGACAGGTAAAAAATCTAATGGAGATCCTGAGGGTGTGTCTCCAGATATGGCGAAAGCTTTGGCTGATGAACTAGGAGTAAATTTAAAGCTAATTCCATTTGCCAGGCCAGGAGAGTTAGCTGATGCAGTATCAGAAAATATATGGGATATTGGTAATATTGCTGTTGAACCAGAAAGATCCAAAACGATAAATTTTAGTTCACCATATGCATTAATTGAATCAACATATTTAGTTAGATCAAATCTAAATATTAATACTTCAACTGACGTTGACATGGAAGGTATTAGAATAGCAGTTGCAGAAAGAAGTGCCTATGATCTTTGGTTAACTCAAAATATTACTAAAGCAAAATTAGTAAGAGCAAAATCCATTGGTGAATCTTTTTCAATTTTTCAGGACAATAACCTTGAAGTTTTAGCAGGTTTAAGACCTAAGTTGATTGATGAATTATCTAAAACTAAGGATTGTAAAATTTTGCCTGATGCTTTTACTTTTATTAAGCAGTGCATAGGATTTAAACCAGGGAATCCTGAAGTAGAAACTTTCATAAATAATTTTATAAATAATAGTATTAAAAATGGTTTTGTTAAAAAACTATTCTTGAAATACGATGTTTTTGGTAAACTTTCTTTACCTGTAAAATGATTTCTTTAAAATTAGAAATCTTATGAAAAACTTAATGCCAGTTCTTGCTGTTCTATCTACAGTTTTTTTCTGGGGTTCATCTTTTCCAGTGATGTCGTTTCTCCTAGAAACAGTTACTCCTATGATTTTAGCCACTGGAAGGTTTAGTTTAGCCGCCCTTTTATCTTTATTATGGTGTGTTTATAATTATAAAAAGAGAATAAGTTTTAAACACTCAATAAGATTTTTTATAGCAGGGTTTGTGGGTATTTTTTTATATAATATATTCTTAAATTACGGACAAAAAGATGTTTCTGCAGGTGCGAGTAGTTTTATAGTTAATTGCAACCCTTTATTTACAGCCTTAATCGGTTTTTTTCTTTTAAAACAAAAAGTTACTATAATTCATTGGTTAGGCATCTCTTTTTGCTTGTTGGGTGTAGCCATTATTTCAATAGATCAGGATGGTGCCTTGAAACTAGGCAGTGGAGCTAGTTTAATTTTAATTGCAGCAACATTAACTGCTGCATATTTTCATATTTTAAGACCTTTAGTTCCTATATATGGAGCTTTAACATCAACGGCTTATACTATTTTGTTTGGAACAATTCCTATGCTTTTTTGGTTTCCCCAAACTTTTGATATAGTGTTTTTATCAACTTTTGACGTAAAAATAGCATTTCTGTGGTTAGCTTTTTTCCCTACTGCAATTGGGTATTTAACATGGACCTATACTGTTGGTCATTTTGGAGCAAACAAAGCTTCTTTATTTCTTTATTTAATTCCGCCTGTTTCCATATTTCTTGATTTTTTTTGGTATAAAAATGAGCCATCTTTATTTACAACTATGGGTGGTATAATCATAATATTAAGTGTTTCTTTAACTTTTTTCTTTCAAAATAAAAAATAAAGTTAAAATAAATACTTTTAAAATATTATTTAGTTTATTTGAATAAAGACATAATAATTTAATTTTTAAAAAAGCTTCAAATTAATAATATTAACCCAATGAAACTTTATTTTTGGAGCGGGTAGAGAGAATCGAACTCTCGTCATTAGCTTGGAAGGCTAAGGT
>CAZWGZ010000175.1:0-3707 GCA_964633395.1 uncultured Rhodobacterales bacterium | reverse complement strand
TTAGATAATCAATATGTTAAATATTATGGAGAAAAAGAAGGTGAAAAGAAGTTTGTAGAGCTTTTCGAGAATAAAAAAATAACAGCATTATCAGATAGAAATGATGTAGCTAAAATTATTAAAAATCATAAAAACATTGTAAAGCAAGGCATTGACTTGGAAATTGAGCAATCGCGACAATCTAAGTTAGATAGAACAAAAGCCATAATTAAGTCTGAAATTAAACTAAATGTTTTAGTTAAATCAAATCTTATTTATAATACCATAATTGTTATTCCAACCTATGATCAATTGTTAAAATGGAAGCATTTTCAAAAGGAAGAATTTATAAATACAGATTACCCGATAGGTAGTTTAGAAAATTTAGATAAAAGTATTTTTCAACAATGTTTAATTAAAATTAAATTACAAGACATAGAGTTAGGTTTGCGTTGCTTACGAAGTTGGGGTTTTGATTATGGTGACATTTTAATGCCTAACCAACCTAAAAAAGGTCTTGCAAGTATGCCATTAGAGTATGTTTTGCTTAAAGGACAAAAAGGCAATTCTCAAAAAGTAGATGCGTTTGTAAAATCTGATGATACATTTGACTTAATTAATTATGCTGAAAAAACTGGAGTAAAGCCTTTTTTATTGGTTGGAGAGGTGACTGCTTCAAAAGGATGGGTTTACTGTGTTGGCTGATTGAAAAGAATGTTTCTCGTGGGAAACTTTAAAGATTTCTTTATTTTACTTGCCTGTTTCTTAAATTAATAAGTATTGTTAAATTATAATAGGAAATTGAAATTATATAATAAAATGAAAAATATAAAAGTGTTGGTTCCATCTGGAGTTCTTGGATTGGGCTTTGATCTAGAGGCTTTCAAATCTGGGGTAAAAAAAAACCCAGATATAATTAGTATTGATGGAGGATCCACTGATAGTGGCCCAGCTTCTTTAGGATCAGGAACTTCTAAATATTCACGTGCAGCAATTAAGTCTGAATGGAAAGTCTTGATGAAGGCTAGAGAAGGCTTAGGCATTCCTCTTGTTATTGGAAGCTGTGGAACTTGTGGAACCAATTCTATGGTAGACTGGATGGAAACAATTACAATTGAGTTAGCTGAAGAATTAGGGCAATCTCTAAAAATAACTAAATTATATTGTGAGCAAGATAACGAATTTATAAAAAAAAACTTTCTATCTAATAAATTGCATCCTTTAGAGCCGGCTCCTTTTCTAGATTCAAAAATAATTATGAGTATGTCTCATATAGTTGCTTTGGCTGGTGCTGAGCAAATTCAAGAAGCTTTGAAAACTGGTGCAGATATTATATTAGCTGGAAGAACAACAGACACAGCAATTATTTCGGCTTTGCCTCTTATGAAAGGAGCAAATCCTGGGTCAGCATGGCATGGAGCTAAAATAGCAGAGTGCGGAGCGCTTTGTTCTAGTATTCCAACATCTGGAGTTGTAATGGTAGAGTTTGATGATATTGGATTTACTGTTGAAGCTATGTCAGAGAAAGCCATTTGTACCCCAGAATCTGTTTCTGCACATATGCTTTATGAGAATGCTGATCCTTATATATTATACGAACCTGGTGGTTATATGGATGTGACTAATGCTCATTACTCATCTCTTCAAGATAGAAAAGTTAGAGTTGAAGGAGCAATATGGAAATCATCTGAAAATTATACTGTCAAGTTAGAAGGAGCAATTGTGTCTGGATACCAATCTTCTCTTCTTGTTCTATTAAGAGACGAAAATTACGTAATTCATGCTGAAGAATGGACAAGTAAATTATCATCTTTCTTAAAAAATGAAATAAATAATAGAATGGGTTTGGAATCTAACGACTACTCATTAGAGTTTAGACATATAGGTTTAAATGCAACTCTAGGAGAATTAGAAAAGAAAACTGGAACGCCAGCGGAAATTGGTATTTTATGCACTGTTACGGCAAATAATAATGACATATCCACTGAAATAGCTAAGTTAATTAATCCCTTTTTATTACATTTTCCTTTAACTCTTAATGAGGAGTTGCCAACTTTTGCCTTTCCATATTCACCAGTTCATTCAGATAGAGGTTGTGTTTATGGATTTGCCTTAAATCACGTTCTAGAATTATCTGATCCTATGTCCGCTTTTCAAATAAATACTTTAGATATATAAATGTCAACTCTTGGAAAAAAAGTTCAAAGAATTAGATCAAAGAATGCTGGTCCATTCTGGATTACTATTGATATTTTTTGTGGTTCAAAAGAAGTTTATCAAGAAGTATTAAAAAATTTACATAACACCAAAATAGTTGAATTATTTAAAATCCCAGGGCAAACTTTAAAACGGTTTGAGATAGAAAGCTTAAATGTCATTAAATTTTCTTTTCCAAGAAAGATAATTCAAGGAGATATTAAAGATAGAGATATGCATGGAGCTCAGTTGGCAGTTTTGTTATCAGAAACTGAATTTAAATCTTAATTATCATGAACATTTACTTTGATATGCGCTAACCATTTATCAATTATATTATTTGTAACACTAGGCTTTTCAATACTGATATAGTGACCTGTTTTCTCAAACTTTTTTACTTGAATTTCTAGGTTAGATGATTTTATGAAATCTATATAAGGTAATGATTCATCTTCTTTAATAGGACTTCTTCCTGTTTTCATATCTAACTTGGTACTATGCAGAATTAATATAGGTAGAGTTAAGTTATTTAAATTTTTATCAACGCAATGACTGTCATACCATATGGCATTTCGTCTTAGAGGAAGAGAATATTTTTCAGGTATGTTAATTGCTCTTTCAATAATTCTTTTTTTATCATCATCAAATTTTTTAGAAAAAAACATAGATGCAAACATGTTTTCTAAGATTGTAATGTAACTTTCTTTAGCTATTGCATCTTCAAATGTTTTGATTGTGTCGCCATATAAATTTTCATTAGAAAACCTACTTCCATCAACAAGAATAATGCCAAATGCATTATTGATTTTATTGGCTATATCAATCGCCAATCTAGTTCCCATACTATGTCCAATTAAGATTACTTTATTAAATTTCTTCTCTTTAATTATAGAAACACAATCATTAGATAACTGCTCAATGCTCATGGGTCTTTCTTTAGTGTTTTTGCCATCATGCCCTCGGAGGGTTGGAGCTATAACACTAAACTTATTACTAAAAAAATTAATTTGAGCATCCCAATCTTCAGGCCCACTACAAAATCCATGAATGAAAAAAAGACAAATTTCACTATTGCCCTTTTCGTTGTATTTAATTTCTATCATATGTTTCCTTTTTTTACTTATTCTGCATTCATGCTATTAAAGAAATATACTTATGTCACGATGACTACTTATTTATTTAAAAAAAAATACTATATAAGTTATTATAAATAAATAACTGAGGTAAAAAATGTTAAAATCAAAAATTACTCTTCTTATATCAATTGTTTCTGTTTTCTTGTTCTCAAGTCATGTTATTGCTGCAAATCATGAATTAGAAATGCTAAACAAACTCGGAAAAGAAAGAATGGTGTTTTCTAAGAAAATGATATCAATTGACTTGAATGATGAAGTATTATGGAAATCAGTTGATAAAGGTCATAATGTTCAATTTATTGGAATGCCTGATGGTGCAAAAAAATATAAATCTAAAATAAGCAAAGACGCTTCATATAAGTTTGAAAAGCCAGGTGTTTATTTGTATCAATGTAC
>CAZWGZ010000174.1:0-3781 GCA_964633395.1 uncultured Rhodobacterales bacterium | reverse complement strand
TCAGTGGCTTTGCGAGCGGAAGGCTGGGATGTTGAAACTTATCCTGATGGTGAAAAGGGACTAATTGCTTTGCAGAGAAATTCTCCTGATATAGCTGTGTTGGATATAAAAATGCCTAGATTAGATGGAATGGAATTACTAAAAAAATTAAGAATTTCTAGTGATGTTCCTGTAATATTCTTAACTAGTAAAGACGACGAATTGGATGAAGCTATTGGACTTAGAATGGGAGCAGATGATTATATTACAAAACCATTTTCTCAAAAGCTCCTTATTGAAAGAATTAGAGCAGTTTTAAGAAGAAGCTCATTAAAGAATTCTAGTGAGCCCAATAAAATGATTCAAAGAAATGAACTATCTTTGGATCCAGACAGACACCTTTGTCTTTGGAAGGGTATGGAGGTTCGACTTACTGTTACAGAATTTTTAATTCTTCATTCATTAGTTTTTAGACCAGGTTTAGTTAAAAATAGAGATCAATTAATTGATATTGCTTATGGGGAAACCATCTATGTTGATGATAGGACAATTGATAGTCATATAAAAAGAATGAGAAGAAAATTTAGACTGTTTGATAAAGATTTTGATCGTATCGAGACTTTATATGGAGTTGGTTATAGATACAGAGATGGTTAAAAGTGAAACATAATTTTGAATTTATCTGAAACAAATAGACTTTTCAAATTTATAAAGAGTTTTTATTTTCCTTTGAAAATGAGAATATTAGTTATCATATTGTTACCAGTTTTATTGTACCCTATAATAATTATTTACTTTAATAAATATCAAGATATTTTAATTAGATCTGAATTTGCAGCTATAGAAAGACAAGGGTTAACATTAACAAAAGCCCTTGCATTAGCTGAAGATCAATATGGTCTAATACAAAATAATCAGATTTCAAGCCCTGCTTTGCAAAGTTTAATTCCAAAAGTTGAATACGGTTCTAATATTAGAGCCCAACTTTTTAATATGTATGGAGATTTAATAGCAGATACTAATGTTAGCATGAGGTACGCTCCGTTTGTTAAGATTAGTCCATTACCATCTGTAGATAAAAAAATTAATTTTAAAAAATATTTCACCAATTTCGTCTCATTATTTTCTAATTTGATCGCAAGGCCACTAAAGTTACCATTGTTTAAAGATAACATAATATTTTCTTTTAATGATTTCCCTGAAGTACTTAATGCTTTAAAAGGTAAAAACACTAAAGCATTAAGGCAAGATAAAAATGGTAAATTATTTTTGTCATTTGCCTTGCCCATTAAAAATATAAGAATGGTTAGGGGAGCCGTGCTTCTGTCTGTGTCTGGTGAAAAAATAGAACAAGAATTATTAGATTTAGAAACTGAACTCTTTAAAGCATTTGGTTTAATATTGTTTGCTACTTTGAGTATGGGTTTATATTTTGGGAAATCAATAACTACTCCAATTGTGAAATTAGCAAATGAAGCTGATAAAATAGCCGAAGATAAAATACTTAAAACAGTTAATTTGCCAGAATTTGAACTTAGGAAAGATGAAATAGGGGACCTTGCTCGATCTTTCTTTAAGATGACTAAGGAATTGCAAAATAGGATAGATTATATTGCTGATTTTGCAGCTGATGTAGCCCATGAGTTAAAAAATCCAATTACATCTATGAGATCAGCCACTGAAACGATAGTTAAAATTAAAGATTTAGAAGAGCAAAAAAAATTTATTAAAGTAATTCAAAATGATGTTCAAAGAATTGATAGATTAATTAATGATATTTCATCAGCCAGTAGATTAGATGCTGAGTTATCTAGAATTGAAATGAAAAAAATTAATATTGTTGATTTGCTTAGTACTTTAATCGATATAAGGTCAACTACAATTGAATGTAAAATTAATTTTTTCAAAGAAGATAGTAGTTTTTTTATTATGGGAAATGATAATAGGATTGCTCAAGTTTTTGACAACTTAATTCAAAATGCTGTTTCTTTTTCAAAAAAACAAGGTGTAATAAATATTCGATTAACAAAGAATTTAGATAATATAATAATTCTTGTTGAAGATTATGGTCCAGGTTTTCCAATAGGAGCCTTAGAAAAAATATTCAATAGATTTTATACTGAAAGACCAAGTGGTGAAGTATTTGGAAACCACTCTGGATTAGGTTTATCTATTTCAAAGCAAATAATTGAAGCGCATAACGGAAATATAGAAGCTTTTAATAGGTTTGATCAGAAAAAAAAATGTTTAGGAGCAACAGTAAAAACTATCCTTAAAGTTTTTAATAAATAAGTATTTATTTTTAAAAATAGAGCTAGTTGGAAGTTTGCAATTAATATACAACATGCTATATCTAGTAAAAATTTATATAGGAAAATTAAAATGAGTGATTATGATGTTATGGATATTAGCCTTGCTAATTGGGGAAGAAAAGAGATTTCAATAGCAGAAACTGAAATGCCTGGATTGATTGCTTGTCGTGAACTATTTGGAAAAGATAAACCTTTAAAAGGTGCTCGAATAGCGGGTTGTTTACATATGACTATTCAAACAGCTGTATTAATTGAAACTTTAATAGAGTTAGGAGCAACTGTCAGATGGGCAAGCTGTAATATATTTTCTACTCAAGATCATGCTGCAGCAGCAATGGCTGAAAAAAATATACCAGTTTTTGCAAAAAAAGAAGAAACATTAAAAGAATATTGGGAATATGTAGATCAAATTTTTACTTGGTCAGATGATAAAGTAGCAAATATGATACTAGATGATGGAGGAGATGCTACTTCATATATAATTTTAGGAGCAAAGGCAGAAGCTGGAGAGCAAGTTTTAGTCTCCCCTAACAATGAAGAAGAAGAAGCGCTTAAGGCTCAGATACTAGCAAGATTGGCCAATTCACCTGGTTGGTTTACAAAGGTTAAGGATAGTATAAAAGGAGTTACTGAAGAAACAACTACAGGTGTTTTAAGACTATATCAAATGGCAGAAAAAAATGATTTACCATTCCCAGCTATAAATGTTAATGATTCAGTAACAAAGTCAAAATTTGATAATCTTTATGGATGCAGAGAATCATTAGTTGATGGAATAAGACGAGCTACAGATGTTATGCTATCAGGAAAATTAGCGGTTGTTGCTGGTTTTGGAGACGTTGGAAAGGGGTCTGCCGCTTCGCTTCGCCAGGGTGGAGCAAGGGTGATTGTTACTGAGATTGATCCTATATGTGCATTGCAAGCAGCTATGGAAGGGTATGAAGTCTGTTCTATGGAGGAAGCAGCCTCTAGGGGAGATATTTTTGTTACTGCTACGGGAAATAAAGATGTCATTACGGTAGATCATATGAGAGACATGAAGGATAGAGCAATTGTTTGTAATATAGGTCATTTTGACTCTGAGATTCAAGTTGAGTCTCTTCAAAATATGAAATGGTCTGAAGTAAAACCTCAAGTTGATGAAGTTGAATTTCAAAATGGAAAAAGATTAATAGTTTTAGCTAAAGGTAGATTAGTTAATTTGGGATGTGCTACTGGTCATCCTAGTTTTGTAATGAGTGCATCTTTTACTAATCAGGTTTTAGCACAAATAGAAATATGGGAGAAACCTGGAGAATATAAGAATCAGGTATATACACTTCCTAGGCATTTAGATGAAAAAGTTGCTAAACTTCATTTAGATAAGGTGGGAGCAACTTTATCTAAACTATCAAATGAGCAAGCAGATTATATTGGTGTGCCTGTTCAAGGCCCATTTAAATCAGATAGTTATAGATATTAATAATGGAATCATTATTACAAGTTGATAT
>CAZWGZ010000173.1:0-3818 GCA_964633395.1 uncultured Rhodobacterales bacterium | reverse complement strand
AATTCCATTAAATGGAATGATTGTAGTTAAAAAAAATGAAACAATTTATTCTATTGCAAATAAATTTCAAGTTATTCCAAAAGATATAATAAATGACAATAATTTAATTAAACCGTTTAAATTAAAACTAAATCAGATCTTATTTTTAAGACATAAAAATATTTATGTCATTAAAAAAGGTGATACTTTAGCAAGTGTTTCTATTCAATATGCAGTAAATCAGTCAGATATTATAAAGTTAAATAATTTGAAGAAGCCATTTAATTTAATGGTTGATAGTAAAATTTTTATTCCTCCCCAAAAGAACTATTCGGTTATTGATAAAATTTTAGAAAAAAACATTTATAAAAAAAATAAAAAATATACTAAAATCATTAATTTTGATTCAAAATTAATAAAATATGCTCCAAAATTTATGTGGCCTTTAAAAGGTGATGTAGTCAAAAATTTTGGCAAGTTTGGTCGAGGCTTACATTATGATGGGATTGATATAAATTCAAAAAAAAATATCCCAATTCTTTCATCATTTAATGGTAAAGTTGCATTTGTAGGGTCACAAATTAAAAAATATGGAAATTTAATTTTAATTAAACATGATAATGGTTGGCTTACAGCTTACTCTAATGTTGGAAAATTTACAGTTAAGCAAGGTGAAACTGTGCTCCAAGGACAGATTATAGCTAATAGCTCAATGAATAAAGAAATATTTCACTTTCAAATTAGATATAAAAGAAACCCAGTGGATCCTCTGAAATATCTAAATTAAATTATTTTTGTCTTGGTTTTTCCAGCTATATCTTGAATAAATTGCCAAGCAACTCTTCCAGATCTGGCGCCTCGTGTTATAGACCATTCAAGAGCTTCAGATTTTAATTTTTCTTTTTCAATTGGTATTTTATACTCATTAATATAAGCAATAACAATATCAAGATAAATTTCTTGAGAAATATTATGAAAACCAATCCATAAACCAAATCTATCTGATAAAGATACTTTTTCTTCAACAGACTCAGATGGATTTATAGCGGTAGACTGCTCATTTTCAACCATATCTCTTGGCATTAAATGTCGTCTGTTAGATGTGGCGTAAAAAACCACATTGTTAGGTTTGCCTTCTATCCCTCCATCTAAAGCTGCTTTAAGGCTTTTATATGTGTTTTCTCCAGCATCAAAAGATAAATCATCGCATAAAAGAATGAATTTATACTTTTGGTATTTTGATAGTAAAGTTAATAGTTCAGGTAAATCTGAAATATCTTCTCTGTGGATTTCAACTAGTTTCAGATATTTAGAACCAGTTAACAAAATAACTTCTGCATGAACTGATTTAACTAATGATGACTTACCAGTACCTCTGGATCCCCATAATAATGCATTATTTGCTGGGAGACTGTTTGAAAAATTAATAGTATTTTCTAATAGCAATGTTTTTTGTGGAATGATACCTTGAAGTAAATTTATGGCAACTCTATTGATATTATCAATTGGCCTTATTAAACCTGTTTTAGATTCATAAATAAAACCCTCACTTTCATCCAAATTATTTATTTTTTTCTCTGGAGGAGCCATTCTTTCAAGTGCATTTGCAATTCTTTCTAAAAAATCGTTTGTGACTATCTGATTTGTCATAATAAAAAACCTTACGTAATAATAAAAATGTTAATATATATAGATTTTAGAAATTATCTATGGTCTTTGTAGATTTTTTTTTATATAAGCTAAATACATTTTAATTATATTTTTTAGGAGATTTTTTTATGATTTCAGATGCATTCGCTCAATCTGCTGCCGGCGGAGCTGGAGGTTTTTCTATTCAAGGTTTACTCCCCTTTGTTTTAATTTTTATTATTTTTTATTTTTTGTTAATTAGACCTCAACAAAAGAGAGTAAAACAACATAAATTAATGGTTACAAATCTTAAACGAGGTAATAAAGTTTTAACTGCAGGTGGAATTTTTGGAGTTGTTTCGAAAGCTACAGAAGGTTCGGAAACAGTGAGTGTAGAAATTGCTTCAGGTATTACTGTGGAAATTGCAAGAGCAATGATTTCTGAAGTAAGAGGTGATGAAAAAATTAAAAAAACAATAGATAAAGAAAAACCTGTAATTAAAACTAAATCTAAAAAGTAGATTATATTTTAATCTTTAACTCATAGTGATTTGTAATGAAAAAAATATCTAAAATTAAAGTTACCTTAATTTTCATTAGTGTGATTATAGGTTTTATATATGCTACTCCAAATTTTATTTCTAACCTTCGACATTCTGATGTTCCAAATTTTTTGCCTGGAAAGACTATTAATTTAGGACTTGACTTAAAAGGAGGTTCCTACCTCTTACTTAAGGCTGATATGGATGTTGTTTTTGCAGAGAAATTAGAGTTTTTAATGAGTGATATTAGATCTTCTTTGAGAAAAGCTAAGGTTGGTTATAGAAAATTAAATATTACAAACCAAAAAATATCATTTCAAAAACGAAGTTTGAATTCTAATATAAATATTAAAGATATTATCCTTAAAATAAATAGTAATTTATTAGTTAATGAAAAAGATAAGGTTTTTACTATTGAGTTTTCTAAAATTAACAAAGATAAAATTATTAAATCTACAATGGCTCAGGCAATTGAAATTGTTAGAAGAAGGATAGATGAAACAGGAACTAACGAACCTACGATTCAGCAACAAGGTGTTGATCGTATTATTGTTCAATTACCCGGTCTTGAAGATCCCGGTCGTATTAAAAGGTTATTAGGAAAAACAGCTAAGTTAAATTTTCAATTAGCTCATCCTACTATTATCTCAGAAGATATTAGGAAAGGGGGGGTTGCTCCTCCAGGTTTTAGTATTTTAGAAGATGATAAAGATCCAAATCTTTTATATATGATAAATAAAAGAGTGATGGTTTCTGGAGAAATGTTGAAAGATGCAAGTTCTAGTTTTGATAGAAATAATAGCCCATCTGTTTCTTTCCAACTTACTGCTTTAGGAGGAAAAAAGTTTGGAAGGGTTACTGGAAAAAACATAGGTAGAGATTTTGCAATAGTTTTAGATGGTAAAGTTGTTAGCGCTCCTACAATTCAATCTCAAATTTTCTCTAGTGGTCAAATTACTGGTAATTTTTCTTTACAAGAAACTAATGATCTAGCTTTAGTTTTAAGATCGGGCGCTTTACCTGCTCCTATGATTATTTTAGAAGAGCGTTCTGTTGGGCCTGGGTTAGGTAGTGATTCAATTTCATCAGGTAAAATAGCAAGTCTATTCGGAATAATAGCTGTGATGACATTTATGATTTTGACGTATGGTAGTTTTGGTGTTTTTGCAAACATTGCTTTGTTTTGTAATATTGTCTTTATCATAGCTCTTTTAAGCATGCTTCAGGCAACATTAACACTTCCTGGCATAGCAGGGATAGTTTTAACAATGGGGATGGCTGTTGACGCAAATGTTTTAATTTTTGAAAGAATTAAAGAAGAATATAAAGTGGGAAGAAAAATATATGATGCTATTGAATCAGGTTTTGAAAAGGCTGTCTCTACTATTATTGATGCTAATTTAACTACTTTATTTGCGGCTATTGCTCTATTTTCTTTTGGAAGTGGACCCATTAAAGGTTTTTCAGTTACATTAATGATTGGAATACTTACTTCAATGTTCACCGCTATAATTATAACTAAATATCTAGTTTTATTTTACGTAAAGAAAAAAGATATTAATAAAATATTATTTTAAGGTTATTATAATGAAATACTTAAGATTAATTCCATCTGACACAAATATTGATTTTTTAAAATATAAAAAATTTGCATTTTTGTTTTCTTTA
>CAZWGZ010000172.1:0-3827 GCA_964633395.1 uncultured Rhodobacterales bacterium | reverse complement strand
AACAAACTTAAAACAGATTATATTGATTTATATCAATTACATTGGCCAAATAGAGGATCTTATCACTTTAGACAAAATTGGAGTTACAATCCAACCAATCAAGAAACAAATATTGTTAAAGAAAATATCATGTCAGTTTTAGAGGTTTTATCTAATTGTGAAAAAGAAGGTAAAATAAGATCTATAGGATTATCAAATGAAACTTGTTGGGGTACAGCTCAATTTATTGATTGTATTAAAAATTTTCCAAATCTTTCTTTAGCTTCCATTCAAAACGAGTATAGCTTACTTTGTAGATTATATGATCTTGATATGGCAGAACTTTCACATCATGAAAACATTCATTTGTTAGCTTATTCCCCTCTAGCAGGTGGATTTTTAACGGGCAAATATTTAGATGAGAATGTTCCAAAAAACTCCCGTCTTTCTAGAGTACCAAGTTTATTTGGTAGAATTAATGATAACTCTACTCCAGCGGTTAAAGAATATATAAGTCTTGCAAAAAAATATAATTTAGATCCGGTACATATGTCTCTAGCTTTTTGTAATCAGAGACCATTTATGGGTTCTATTATATTTGGAGCTACGGATAATTTACAGTTAACAAATATTTTAGAAGGTATGGATGTAGTATTGTCAGATGAGGTAATGTCTGAAATAAACAAATTATATAAAAAATTTCCTATCACTTTTTAATATGTATTAAGAATATAATATTTTGTTAAAATTCAATAAACTATCCAAATAATTATTTTATGTTTTATGGTATGTTTTTTTACCCAGTTTTGTATTTCAGGCATAGTATTTATCTTTAAAAACACCTTTTCAATTTTTGGAAATTTTTTTAATAAATCTTTAGGGAATCCATCAATATCTCCTGACGTGAGCCAGTTTACAAAACTCCAAAGAGCAATATCAGCTATATTAAAATTATTTTTTATTATGTATAAGCTATTTTCAGAAATATTTGTTTCTAACATTGTAAATTTACGGGTAAATTCGTTTTTAAAAAATTCTTCACGTTTTACTTTCTTTATTGCTGGTTTTTCATCTCTTCCACTATTCAAAATTAACACAGTTATATCTGTAATTAAGTCTATGAATTGATCAATTTTTATAGCTAAAACATCATTTTTTTGGGGATATAAACCAGATAACTTTCCACAATATCTAGCTATTCCAGCGGTTTGAGCTAAGGCCTCACCTTCAATTATTAGACATGGAAGTTGATGGAAAGGAATAATTATACCATTATCCAATTTACCTGATGCTTTAACTCTAATAAACTCATCACGACTTATTCTTAAATCGTTGAATTCAATGTTTCCAATATGTAATGCAATTCTACTAACTTCGGCTCTCCAAAAAGGAAAGTCAAAGTAAATTAATGATAGATTCATAATAAATCTCGACCTTTTTATTTATAATGATTTAGATATATCTTCAAATGTTGAAAACATTAATTCTTCGGTTTCAATATTTATTGGATCTGATGCAGATGACATTCTTACGATAGTTAATTCTTTCTTAGGGTTGATCCAAATATTTTGGCCATGAATACCAATAGCACAAAATTCGTTATCTTTAAATCCTGATTGATACCATTTTGATCTATAATTTCCTCTAGGAAATCTCTCTAAATTGTCTTGATTTAAATAACTACTGTTATCATCAAAATTTCTAAAATCTTCAATCCACGATGAAGGAATTACCTGACCATTGTTATTACTTCCTCCACATCGAACTAATTCAGATATAACTAGCAAGTCATATGGTGATATACTAATTCCTCCTGCAGCTCTTGATGCTCCCAATTTATCTAAGGTTACATTTGAGTTAAATTTAACTCCTGCAGGTTTAAATAACAAATTTGACATAATGCTAGAGTAATTTTCTCCAGAAGCCCTCTCAATTATCCAGCCTAATAAATCACTGTGAGGGGAACAGTAATGATATTTTTTACCATGAGGTAATTGAGATTTAGGCATGGTAGATAAAAATTTATGAAGTCCATTATCATTATATTGTATCATGGAATTTGTATCTATATCCCATCCAGTAGAGGATCTGTAATTTTTGAAAATTTCAGATTCTCCAGTATAATCTTCAATAAAACCCGAAGAAACATTCATGTCGAGCACATTTCTTATTGTTGCGTCTTCATAAGCAGTTCCTTTTGTCTCATGTAAATAATAAGAAACTGTCTTATTTATGTTAAGTGAACCTTTCTCGTGGAGAATTCCTGCTAAGAGAGAAGTTAATGATTTTGATATTGAAAAAATAATATGTGGTGAATTCTTAGAAGTAAAATTATCAAAATATTCATATATTAAATTCCCCTTATGCATAATTAAGAAAGCATCAGTATCTGATTTTTTTAACACATCAATAAAATTAAATTTATTCTGTTTATGATTAATTATTAAGTCATTTAAATTAGTTAAGTTTGTTTTAAAATTAATTTTGTCATCATTTCCAATATGAATTTGTGAAGTGGGAATTAAATTTCTTACATTAACAAATGCCCATTTATTATATGGATATTTTCTCCAGTTTTCTAAAGTAACTTGATAATCTTTTGGTGGAGGACTGCCTTCCATAATATTTTTAATAATTAAATCTTTCATTTATTTCTCCTATTACATTTTAGAAAACAATATGATTTTGATATACCATTTGACAAAATTATTATTTACTCATAACTCATAAATAACCTTATAACAATATGAGAAAATAATGAAACTAACCCTTCAAGATATTAATAATGTTCATAAAAAAATATCTGATAAAGTTAAATGGACTGAGACTAGTTTTTCTAATTCAATTTCTGAAAAAATAGGAATTGATATTTATATAAAATATGAAAATCGACAACATACTGGTGCTTTTAAAGTTCGTGGTTCATATGCAAAACTTTTATCACTTTCAGACGAAGAAAAAGAAAATGGTGTTGTCGCAATGTCAGCTGGAAATCATGCTCAAGGTTTGGCTTTTATTGCTAAAAAGTTAAATGTCTCTTCAAATATTGTAATGCCTGAAGGAACGCCTTTTACAAAAATCAGAAGAACTAAAAACTTTGGTGGAAATGTTGTCATTAAAGGTAAAAATCTTGATGAGTCATTTAAATACGTCCAACATCTTATTGATCAAAAAAAATTCACAGAAGTCCATCCATATAATGATATGAATGTACTTTCTGGACAGGGAACAGTCGCAATTGAAATGTTATCGGATATCAATGATATTGATGTTTTGTTAGTTCCAGTAGGAGGAGGAGGGTTAATAGCGGGTTGTTCTTTAGTGGCAAAAGAAATGAATAAAAACATTAAAGTAATTGGTGTGGAATCTGAATTATATCCATCCTTATCAAATATAATTTATAATAAAAACAAAATATGCAAAGGCTCAACTTTAGCTGAAGGTATAGCTGTTTCAGAAATAGGTGAGATACCTTTATCAATTATAAAGGATTATGTAGATGACGTTATAACTGTTTCTGATACGTCAATTGAAAGAGCTATATCAATGCTGGCTGAGCATGAAAAAGTAGTTGCAGAAGGAGCAGGGGCAGTAGGTTTAGCTGCTGTTTTAGAAAATCAAGAAATTTTTAAAGGAAAAAAAGTAGGTGTTATTTTATGTGGTGGCAACATAGATTCCAAAGTTTTATCTTCAATACTGATGAGAGATTTAGTAAGATCTGGTCAGGTAACAACTCTTACAATTACAATGCCAGATAAACCTGGTCAATTACAGATTATTTCTAAGATATGCGCTGATGAAGGTGCAAACGTATTAGAAGTTGAACATAGTAGGTTTGCGATGGATTT
>CAZWGZ010000171.1:0-3840 GCA_964633395.1 uncultured Rhodobacterales bacterium | reverse complement strand
AACTTAGATACAAATAATATTAATTATATTTTTAATAATTTAGATGAAAAAAATTCATTTAAAAGTCTTTTTGTTCAAGAACCTTCTCTTAATCTTATTCAATTTGTAGAAGACTCAAATCATTTTAATGATGATATTAATGGATGGAATTTTGGATTCGATTGGGGTATTCATCATATGAATCTGGAGTCTTTAAACGTAAGAGATTCGATTAATTTCTTTTGTAATTTGGTTGGAATGTCTGAAGGTAAATGGCTAGCTCCTAAAAATAAAGGAGACTTTAGTATTGATCCATCGGAGTTAGCAATATTACCTCTATCCGATAGTAATAGAGGACTTCATATTATTAAACCTGATGAAGGATTTGGATGGAGAAATAATTTTGCTCATAATCCCTCTATTGGAGGACATCCAGCTTTTACTATTAAAAACTTATCAGCTTTAAAAGAAAAACTAGATAATAAAAAAATACTTTATTCAGATGCTAAGGTATATGCAATGCCAGGTTTTCATCAAATTTATTTATATGATATTAATGCAAATATGCTAGAGGTAAATCAAGCCGTTTAAATGGCTGTTAATTAAAGTCTGGAAAAAATATGAATAATACCTCAAAAAACATATGTATCACTGGGGCGGGCAATGGTATTGGAAGAGCTATCGCTATTGCAATGAGTAAAAAAGGATATAATGTTGCTTGCGTAGATATAGATATAGATCATGCAAGTGAGACATTAGAGCTTATATTAGCTCAAAATGGATTGGGATTAGCAATTAAAGCAGATGTCACTAATAATTCAGATATAGAGTATATGATTAAAAGTGTCGTTGATGCATTTGGTAGCTTAGATGTCATGGTTAATAATGCAGGTGTTACAAGAACTTCAAATATTATGGATTTAACCGAAAAAGATTGGAATTGGATTCATGATGTTAACGCAAAGGGAACTTTTTTCTGTTTACAAATAGCTGCAAAACAAATGATCAAACAAGGTTGTGGTGGAAGAATAATCAATATGGCATCCGTTGGTGGCAAAGGTTTTGTGGATGTATCAAACGCAATTTATGCAGCAAGTAAAGGAGCTGTTATCAGTTTAACTAAGACTGCTGCTCAAGAATTAGGTAAATATAAAATAACTGTTAATGCTATTTGTCCAGGGATTACTCATACGAATATACTATCAGGAATTGTAAAGAAAAGGTCATTAGAACAAGGTAAAACTGAGGCAGAAATTATGAAGCATTATGTTAGAGATATTCCTTTAGGAAGGCCAAATGATCCTGAAGACATAGCTGCAATGGTTGTCTTTTTATCTTCCGAAGGAGCAAAGAATATATCTGGTCAATCTTATAACGTTGATGGTGGACTAATTCCAAGTTAAGTAATAAATTCATAAATCATAAAATTATTTAAGGAAAAATCATTGAAAAGATGGCGTCATTTTATAGTAATGCTTGGTATTATACCCGGTTTAATAGTCTATGTGGCATTATGCATGTTTATGTTTGAATATGTAACTGGATATTTTTGGCTATTAGACTGGTTGATTTATGTTATTGTTGGATTACTTTGGTTATACCCTGCTGCAAAAGTTATAAAATGGTTGGCAGACCATGAGTCATACTAGAATAGATAAAAAGGTGTTATATGAAAATCACAGGCATAGAGGTTTACGAATTACAAATTCCATTTTCTAGAGGAGTTGAAAAAAAAGCTCCCACAAGTTTTCTAAAGGCTGATGCTTTAGATTTTTGTCTTGTTAAAATAGAGACTGATGTGGGTATCATAGGCTGGGGTGATGCTTTTGCCTTTCATTGTAGAAGAGCTGTGGCAGAAGCTATAAATCATATGATTAAACCTCATTTGATTGGAAAAGATCCTATGAATGTTCAGCAAATTAACTTTGAACTTCAAAAGACACTTCATCTTTTTGGTCGTTATGGAATAACAATGTTTGCAATTAGTGCTGTAGATATTGCATTATGGGACATTGTAAGTAAATTCAGTAACTTGCCTTTATACAATATTCTAGGTTCATCTGGTGATAAAAAAATGCCAGCATATGCTAGTTTATGGCGTTATGAAGATGCTGAGTCAGTTCAAGATAGATGTAAACATGCTATTAATCTTGGTTACAAATATATAAAGCTTCATGAAGTGTTTACTTCCGAAGTTGAAGCTGCAAGAGAAGCTGTTGGAGAAGATATTCCAATAATGGTTGATACAAATTGTCCTTGGACAAAGGATCAAGCTAAACAAATGTTAAACGTCTGGGAAGATTATAATTTATACTGGGTAGAAGAACCAATAAATCCCCCTGAAGATTTTGAAAGTTTATCAAATCTAAGAACAGAAATCTTTACTCCTATTGCTGCAGGAGAAAATGCGTGCACATCATTTGAATTTAAAAAAATGTTTGAAGCTGAAGCTGTTGATTATGCTCAACCAAGTGTAACTAAAGTTGGTGGAATAACTGAGTTTAAAAAAGTTGTCTCTCTAGCTGAAACATATGGTGTTCAAGTAATGCCTCACTCACCTTATTTTGGCCCTGGATTTTTAGCTACATTACATTTAGCTCAATCTATGCCAAACCCAGGTTTATTAGAAAGATTTTTTATAGATTTTGATGCTTATTTGTACCCTGAAGATCTTTTTAAACCTAAAGATGGATTTTTTATAGTGCCTGATAAGCCAGGTTTAGGACTTGATCCTGATAATAATGTTATTAAAGATTATTTAATTAAAAGTTAATCTAATACCCGGCTCCAGATCTAGAAGTATCACTTTCCGGAACATAAGTCTCAAAAGCCATGGCCTTTAATTTGTGCCAACATTTTTTATTAACATAAGATGTATTTTGAGGGCTGGTAGTTAAGATTTGATTTAAATTATTTATTTCATTTTCAATTGTAATGGATAGAAAAAAATAACCATTTGAAGGTTGGAGTTTTTCAATTTGGGCATACAATTTTTTACTGTTTGTGAAGGCAATTACTTTATTGTTTTTATCTCTTAATTCCATATTAACTTTTTGTTCAATTGAAATGATATTCATTGCTGCAAGTATGAATTTTGGACTATATAAATATCCTTCCCAAACCATCTTTTTTGCTGCAATATATTCCACTAGTAACATTCCCATTAAATTTGTAGATAAAGGTTTTTTAAAACTATTTTCTTTTATAGATAGAGATATTTCTTTATTTTTATACATATCTGCAGTTTTAAGAATAGATCCTAAAAAATATTGATCATGGAATGCTAACCATCTGGTTAAAACAGCACAATCTTTGGCTATACCCCAATCTATGCCTAAACTTCTCATTGCCTTGTAAGTTTCAGAATAAATTTCATTTAATGATAGTTTAATCATTAGTTATAGAGTAAATCTATTTTCAAGTTTTGGATGTTTAGTTTTGTTCTTCTAGGATTACTATGCAAAAAGAATGAAATATCAAAAATCTGAAGTAGATTTTTTATAATATCGTTAGCTTCTTTAAAATGAATATGACAATGAGTATCAAAAGTTATAGAAAATTGTTTAACATACATTAAAATCTCCATATTTTAATGTATTATAGGATTAATTTTTTGAAATCATAAATTATAATATCTAATAACAGCCATCAGTTATTATGATTTTTTATACAGAATTAGTTATAAGTTAAAAAATTTATTTCATATTGATAAAGAAGGAAAAAGACAGTTACAAGCATCTTTTTCATTTAATTGATGGGGAAGAGGTGCTCCTTGAAATAGAGTAATTCTTGTCCACAGATTAGACTTTGGATCATATTTA
The DNA here is from genome assembly GCA_964633395.1 of uncultured Rhodobacterales bacterium. Lineage (GTDB taxonomy): Bacteria > Pseudomonadota > Alphaproteobacteria > Puniceispirillales > Marisalimonadaceae > CAJJBL01. The sequence goes on along the minus strand of CAZWGZ010000171.1, from coordinate 40 downwards.
GATGCTCCAAAAAAACTTAATTTACATCTCAACATATCTA
>CAZWGZ010000170.1:0-3854 GCA_964633395.1 uncultured Rhodobacterales bacterium | reverse complement strand
AATTGTTTTAAAAGTAAAAAACTTCCATTAAATACTATAATTGGTGGTCCAGATCAAGATGACGCTGATGCAATTATTTCTTGCGCAGCACTAAGATATCTTTCAAATAAGAAAGAAACTTGGAAAGTTCCAAAGGTTTCTAAAAAAGAAGGTTGGATATTTGGTGTTTAATAATTTAATCATCTTTATAGTAGATTATGGTTTATGCAATGATAAGTAAAAAAATTCCTAATACAGAAGATGGCTCCAGACTTGATAGATGTATTCGAAGATTATTAGGTAATATTAATCAGGCTATTTTAGAGAAACTCATGAGATCGAGTAATATTCTTTTAGATGAAAAAAAAACAAAGTCATCAATTAAAGTCAAAGCAGGACAATATATAAGTTATTCTAAAAGTATTAGTTTTAATCAAGAATATAAAAAAAATAGTTTTAGTATGAATACCAAGAAATATTATTTTGGTTTATATAAAGAAATTCTTATAAAACAAACTAATACTTATTTGGCAATAAACAAACCTAATGGACTGCCTGTTCAAGGTGGAAGTTCACAAAATTTTCACATTGATGATATGTTGAAATGTGTATTTAATAATAAAAACGTTCCTAAATTAGTCCATAGATTAGATAAAGATACATCTGGTGTATTATTAGTTGCGAAAGATCAGCTGTCAGCAAAAGAATTTTCAGAAAATTTCAGAGAGCATAAAATTATAAAAACTTACTTAGCCTTAGTTTCGCCAAGTCCCAAAACTGATTCAGGCTTTATTAATTTGCCTCTGATTAAATCTGGGTCTGATGGCGATCAAAGAGTAAGAGTTGATAAGGATAAAGGTAAGTCTGCTGTTACTGAGTATAAAGTTTTAGATAAAGTAGGACCAAGAGTAGCCTTATTAGCACTTTCCCCAAAGACAGGTAGAACTCATCAGTTAAGAGTCCATCTCGAATCTATAAATTCTCCAATTGTTGGAGATAATAAATACAAAGGATTAGATAGTACTTTAGCCTCTTTCACAGATCTATCTAGTCATGATAGTATTACTCAAATTAAATGGAAATCTAATGAGAAACAAAATTTGCAATTGCATGCATTATGCTTAAGGTTGCCAAATAAAGAATTAATTGAGGCGGAACTTCCAGAACAGTTTAAACAAAATTTAAAATTCTTGGGATTAACATTACCTAAAAATATTGATAATCTATTTTCTAATTAATTGGAGATTAATTTTGTATATTGACCAAAAACTAGCTTTGTTTGATTATGATGGAACAATCGTAGATTCAGCGGGCATGATAGTTCAAGGAGCTATTGAAGCTTTTAGAATGTGTGGCCTACCAGATCCTGACCCACAAAAAGTAAGAGAAAATATAGGTAGACCCTTAGTTGATGCTCTTGATGTTTATATGCCCCCTGGATATAGCGTTACACCTGATGAAATTTCGGAAGCTTATAGATCGTGGTATGCTGAACAAGGTAAGTTAGGATTGCAGAATGAACCGCTTTATCCTGGAATGATTGAACTATTGTTTGAATTAAAAAGTAACGGTTGGTTAATTGGAATTGCCACGAATAAATCACGAGTTGGTTTAACTAACGGGTTAGCAAAACATGATTTATCTAATATATTTGATATTACTTTAAGTACAGATGAAAATATACCTAAGCCAAATCCCGCTATGGCAATAAGGGCTATGAAAGAATTAGGTATTAAAGAAAAATATACTGTTATTATTGGTGATACTATTAATGATATTGGTTTAGGTGTTAATGCAGGTATTACAAGTATAGGTGTAACTTGGGGATATAATAGTAGAGAGTTACTTATATCTGCAGGCGCCGATCATTTAGTTAATAATGCGCAAGATTTAAGTAAACTAATGAATAAATTATTCGATTAAAATGAAAAAATTTTGGAAAAACGTTTGCGTTAAATCAAAATTAAAAAATTCATTTGAAATTTTTTTAGATAAAAGAATATTAAAAACTCCAATGCAAAAAGATTTGATATTCTCAAATTATAAAATTGCAAAAGAAACTGCTCTAGAATGGGACATTAGTGAAAAAGAAATAAACACAGAGAACATGGTCTTTTATGGTTTGATTTCAACTGCTATTGATAAGATTAATCATGATAAAGTTTCATACATAGAAAATGTTTTGGGATTTATCAATACTGATTTAATTTGTTACCGAGCAGATGGGCCTAATGAATTAGTTGATTTACAAAATAGTTCCTGGAACCCAATTATTTCTTTTATTAAAAAATATATAGATGTGGAGTTAAAATTTTTTATAGGAGTGATGCCTTCAAAACAGTCTTTAGAAATCTTTATTAGACTTAAGACTTTAATAAATAGCTTTTCTGATATAGAAATCTCTGCATTACATAGAATGACAAATTTAACAGGATCAATCTTTATTTCTATATGTATATTGAAAGGAGATGTGTTAAAAAATGAAGCATTTGAATTATCTTTCTTAGATGAATTGTGGCAAGCTAAAAATTGGGGTGTTGAAGAAGAATCTTTAGATAAAAGAGATAAAATTGCTAAGGAATTAAATAGAATAATTTCTTTTGTAGAATTGATAAGGTAAGAATGATTAGTTAATTTATCATTTGTTTAAATATTATGAATAAAAATGTATTATCAAATCATACTTACTTTTTAAACTTTCATGCTAAAGTATTGTTTGATGAATATAACATAGCATTAAAAAATAAAATGTGGGCATCAGTAATTATTCTATCTTTGACTATTATTGACAATGTTTTAACAGATGAAAGAATATTAGATTATATAGACGGATTAGATCTAAATGAATTCAAAAGATCAAAAGATTTACAATGGTTAAGAAAAAGACGAAATAAAATATTGCATTATGAAGGCCCAATCGAAGGTTTTTACGGAAGTAACGATAGCGTAAAAGTTTTAAAGCTAGATGCTGAAAGAGCTGAAAAAATATTAAATATAGGGCTACGTAAAATTTTTAATTAAAACAAAATTATAATTTTAATTTAAATAAACTGTTATCACCAAATACAATTAAAAAATTTTTTTTCAAACTATTATCCAATTGTTCCATTGAAATTTCTTTATTTAAACTATGAAGACTTGTAACACCTCCATCTAAATTGCCACATGGAATTATATTATTATAATTGTTTAGGTCGGGGTTAACATTAATTGATATCCCATGCCATGAAATCCAACTTGAAATACGAACTCCTAAAGCTGCAATTTTATCATATTTTTTATGTTTATTTTTAACCCATACACCAGGTTTATTTAGCAATCTAACTCCTTTGACTGAAAAATCATTTAAAGATAGAATAATCAATTCTTCAAGAGCATTTACATAAGCTTTAACATCAGGAAGTCTTTGTTTAAGATTCAAAATGATATAAACAACTCTTTGTCCAGGCCCATGCCAAGTCCACTGTCCACCGCGTCCTGTATATCTAATTTCTATATTACTCTTATTTAGCAAATCTTTGTCTTTTGCAGAGGATCCTGCTGTATAAATTGACTTATGTTCTAACAGCCATACAAGTTCTTTTATTGAATTATTTTTAATATTTAAAACTCTATTCTCCATTTCTGATATTGCTAAATCATACTTAATAAGAGAATTAGAAATTTTCCATTCAACGTTGTTTTTCAAAAGATAAACCTTTTAATTTAATATTTAATCTATTATATATCAATTATCTTGGATGTTACATATGCTTTTACTATTAGGATATAATTTTCGAAGAATGTGCGGCTGTGGCGGAATTGGTAGACGCGCAGCGTTGAGGTCGCTGTGGGATAAAACCCGTGGAAGTTCGAGTCTTCTCAGCCGCACCATT
>CAZWGZ010000169.1:0-3866 GCA_964633395.1 uncultured Rhodobacterales bacterium | reverse complement strand
CTAATAAAAAAATATTTCCCTTAAAACGGCCAAGTAATCTATTTAGAGCTCAAGAATCAGTAAATACTATTTTAAATATGATTCAAAAAGAAGGAGGAAAAGCTCCAGGAAATATAGATAGCACATCTCTCCAAGAAAAAGAGACCCTTTATGATGCTCTCAAAAGATTAAAGTTTGATAAAAATAATATTAGTAAAATTACTCTATCTTTACAAAAATTACCTAATGCTAGAAAAATATTGAGCTCTCTTCCTATTGGTATGAAAATTAATTACTCCAAACCTTCCAATTTAATTGGAGGAGCAATTAAATTAAGCTTTAATAAAACTAAAGACATTTTTGTATGGCAAAATATTAATAATGACTATAATTCTGTTATAGCCTTAAGACCAACTAGATTCGAAAAATCATATGTAAAAAGTACCATTAAATCAAGCCTATACAAGTCAGCAGTTAAAGCTGGTATCCCTGAGAATACTTTGTTTGAAATGGTTCGCTTATTAGGATTTTCTGTAGATTTTCAAAGAGAAATACGATCTGGAGACACCTTTGAAGTATTTTTTACAAAGCAAATTGATCTTTTGAAGAATAGTGTAATCGATACCAAACCTATTAAGTTCGTAAGCATTAATCTATCTGGTAAAAAGTTAAATTTTTTTGAATATAAAGATAAATATGGTTTTTCTAAATATTACGATGAAAATGGAAAATCTTCTAAAAGAACATTAATGAAAACACCAATTAATGGAGCTCGGCTATCGAGCAGGTATGGGAATAGAAGGCACCCAGTTCTTGGTTATACTAAAATGCATAGAGGACTTGATTTTGCTGCACCTAAAGGAACACCTATTTTTGCTGCAGGAGATGGGATTATTGAAAAAGCAGGATGGAATGGTTCATATGGCAGATATATACGAATACGTCACGTAGGAGCCTATAAAACCGCGTATGCTCATCTATCTGGAATACATAAAAGAATTAGAACTGGCCGTAGAGTTTCGCAAGGTAATATTATTGGTTACGTTGGAAGTTCCGGTCGATCTACTGGGGCTCACTTACATTATGAAGTAATTCTAAACAATCGACAAATTAACCCTATGAATATTAAACTACCTTCAGGCAAAAATATTTCAAAAAGTGATTTAAAAGATTTTAAAAACGAAGTAAACAAAATTATACATGAAAAAATTGCATTTAAAAATAGTAGTGAACACAAGTCATTCGCACAAAATATTATTATAGACGATATGGTTTTAAATCAAACAAACTAAATTATTTAAGTTATTTTAATTGATATAGAGTTATCATTAGGGCTTATTTTAATAGAACTACCTTCATCAATTAAATTATTTATAATCATTTCGCTTATTTGATCTTCGACAATATTTCTTATTTCTCTTTTAATAGGCCTAGCTCCATACTCAGGGCTATAGCTTATCATAGCAATAATATCATTTACTTCATTACACCATTCAAGAACGATGTTTCTTATTGCTAATCGTTTTTTAAGTTTATTCAATTGTATTTCAACAATTTTAGTAACATGAGATTTTCCCAATCTAGAAAAAAATAGTATATCGTCTAATCTATTTAAAAACTCTGGGCTTAATATAGATTTTACGGTTTTCATTATTTTTAATTTAACTGATTTAGATTTTTCACTAATTTGGCTAAAGTCTATATTACTATCAAAAAATTCTGCACCAATATTACTTGTCATGACAATAATTGTATTAGTAAAATCAACAATTTTACCATGACTATCAGTTAAGCGACCGTCATCCATTACTTGAAGTAGCAAATTCAAAACATCGGGGTGAGCTTTTTCTATTTCATCAAACAAAATAACTTTATATGGTCTTCGCCTAATAATTTCTGTTAACGTTCCACCATCGTCATACCCTACATAGCCTGGAGGCGCTCCAATTAATCGAGACACAGAATGCTTTTCCATGTACTCTGACATATCAATTCTAACAAGAGAATTAACTTCGTCGAATAAAAATTGTGCTAATATTTTTGCAGTCTCAGTTTTGCCTACTCCAGTAGATCCAAGGAAAAGGAATGAGCCCAAAGGACTGGTTGGATCGCTTAATCCTACTCTGGACCGAATTATAGTTTTTGCAACGGCATTTATTACATGGTCTTGACCAACTACAACCTTCTTCAACTCTTCATTAATTCTTAATAACTTAGCTTTTTCAAACTCCATCATTTTCTCAACAGGAATACCCGTCCATTTAGAAACTACTGAAGCCACATCTTCCTCTGATACAGTGGTATTGATTAAAAAATCAATAGAATTATCTTTTGAGTTACCAGTTTCTAAACTAGGGATGATTTGATAAGAAAGTTCTCCAGCTCTGTCCCAATCTCCATTTCTCTTTACTATATGTAATTCGTTTCTTGCGTTTTCTAATTCAACTTTCTTTTGCTGTTCTTGTTCTATTAAATCTTTATTTAATATCCATTTTTTGGTTAGATCTATAGAAATTAAAACTAATTTAGCTAACTCTTTGTCAACTTTATTTATTCTGTTTAATGAAAATTTATCTTTTTCTTTTGAAAGAACCTCTTTTTCAATTTTCAATTGAATTATTCTTCTATCCATCTCATCTAAAGCCTCGGGCTTGGAATCAATTTCTATCCTTTTTCTACTAGCTGCTTCATCAATTAAGTCAATAGCCTTATCAGGCAAGTATCTATCATTTATATATCTAGAAGAAAGATTAACTGAAGCTAGCAATGCCTTGTCTGAAATAGTTATACCATGATATACTTCATATTTTTCTTTAAGTCCTCTCATCATTGAAATGGTAGTTTCAATATCTGGTTCATTTATAAATACTAATTGAAATCTTCTTGCTAAAGCTTTATCTTTTTCTATATAATTCCTATACTCTTCAAAGGTTGTTGCGCCAACACAATGAAGCTCACCCCTAGCAAGGGCTGGCTTAAATATATTAGAAGCATCCATAGCTCCATCTGTGCCACCAGCTCCAACTAATGAGTGTAATTCATCTATAAAAAGGATTATTTCATCTTTCTTTTTCTCTACCTCACCCAATATAGCTTTTAACCTTTCTTCAAAATCACCTCTAAACTTTGCACCTGCTATTATGCTGGCTAAGTCCAATGAAAATATTTGTTTGCTTTTTAATTTTTCTGGAACGTCTTGATTGGCGATTCTAATAGCTAAGCCTTCAACAATAGCTGTTTTACCAACGCCTGGCTCTCCTATTAGAACAGGGTTGTTTTTTGTTCTTCTTGAAAGGACTTGTATAACCCGCCTTATTTCTTCATCTCTTCCAATTACAGGATCAAGAAGCCCTTTAGAAGCTTTAATAGTTAAATTGACTGCAAATCTATTAAGAGTGTCAAAGCTTGATTCAGCTGAACTATTCATTGCTTTTTCTCCTTGTCTAAATTTTTGAATCTCATATTTTAATTTTTCAAATGTTATGCTTTCACTGGATAAAATAACTTTCGTATTCATATCTGAATGAGCTAAAGCTAATAACAAAATTTCTTGGGTAACTACTTTGTCTCCGTTTTCTTGAATTAGTAATTTAGCAATATCGACTAATTTTATTACACTATAATCTATTTTAGCATTTGGATTGAATGATTTTTCTATTTTTAATTGAGATAAATATTTTTTTAATTTTTTTTTAAGAATACTTATATCAGGCCCAATATTTCTTAAAATATTAATAATATATTGATCAGAATTTTCTATTAGAGCATATAGTATGTGATGAGCAATTAAGGTATGATTTTGTTTAATAGCTAGATCATGAGCTAATTTAAAAATATGCTTTGATCTATCAGAAAACTCTTCAATCATTTTAACCTAATTATACAAT
>CAZWGZ010000168.1:0-3885 GCA_964633395.1 uncultured Rhodobacterales bacterium | reverse complement strand
AAAAAAATAAACCAATTAATATAAAAAAATCTAGTGGAACAGATAAAGCTTATGCCCCTTATTTTTCTGAAGAAGTTAGAAGAATACTTGTTAACAATAATCAAATTGGACGTAAACTCTATGTGAATGGTTATTCAGTTAGAACAACACTTGACCCGACCCTTCAATCTTTTGCAGATAATGCTTTGATAGAAGGATTAGAAACATTAGATAAAAGACAAGGATGGAGGGGTCCTATTTCTAATTTAGATTTATCAAAATTAGGAAGCGAAGATATTATAAAGTTAATAACAACTATTGAAAAAAATATTCCTAATGGTAGAAAAATTGCCTTAGTTAAAAAAATTTTTAAAAATAAGGTTGATATACTTTTATCTAATGGAAACATAGAAATTTTGAAATTAAAAAATGCTTCTTGGGTAAGACCTCAAATTTTAAAAGCTGACAAAAAAAATAAATTGAATATATATTTAGGGCCAAAACCTAAGACTATCGGAGAGTTTCTTAAAGTGGGAGATGTAATCGTAGTTAAATCAAATTTTAAATCTAAACAATATAAATTTTATTCATTATCTCAAATTCCTGAGGTTAATGGTGCTATAGTTGCACTAGATCCACATACAGGAAGAGTTCTCGCAATGAGTGGTGGTTATAACTTTAACACAAGTGAATTTAATAGAGCAATACAGGCCAAAAGACAGCCGGGTTCTGCATTTAAACCCTTTGTCTATTTAGCTGGTTTAGAAAGATTTTATAAACCTACAGAATTGATCTTGGATGCCCCTTTTGCATATGATCAATGTGCAGGTTGTAAGAAATGGAAACCTGCTAATTATACTAAAAAGCGTTATGGTCCTACTCCCATGCGATTAGGTATAGAAAAATCACGAAATCTTATGACAGCAAGATTAGCTATTAAATTAATTAAAGAAGAAAACATCTTTAATGATCATCTCAAAAATGGCTTAACAAACAAAAAAATATCAGAAAAAATGAAACTGGATATTAAAACAATAAACTTACTTAAAGCTTACTTGAAAATAAAAAAGGAAAATAAATTAAAAGAAAATAAAAGTTTAATAAGACAATTTTCTATTCAATATAATGTAGATGAGAGAATACTTGTTCGTCACTTAAAAGATGGGTTTACTAGTGAAAAAATTGTTAAGCTTACAATGGTTGAACCTAAGATAGTTAGAAATTTCATGAATTCTTTGAAGCATAAAAATGTTATTCAAGATTATGCTTTAAAATTTGGAATTAACGATAATTTACCTGAGTTCTTATCAATGTCTTTAGGAGCGGGGGAGACAGATTTACTTAGTTTAACTAACGCTTACGGAATAATAGTAAATGGTGGAAAAAAAATTGTCCCAACATTAATTGATCGTGTCCAAGATAGAAGAGGAATAACCATTATTAAAAATGATCAAAGAAATTGTTTGAATTGTAGTGGTACTAATGCCAATTCTAAAATAATTCCTCCTATCGCAAGTATAGATACTAGAGATAAGGTTATATCCCCTAGTTCAGCATATCAAATGGTGTCTATGTTAAAAGGTGCAGTGGACAGAGGAACCGGCATAATAGTAAAATCTCTTAAACGCAACCTAGCAGGCAAAACTGGGACAACTAATTCTAATACAGATGCTTGGTTTTTAGGTTTTTCAAGTGATTTAGTTGTAGGAGTTTTTGTAGGATTTGATAAGCCCAGACCTCTAGGATTAAGAGAAACAGGAAGTTCTGTAGCTGCTCCAATTTTTAGAGATTTTATGAAAAAAGCACTAGAAAAAACTCCAGACATACCTTTTAGAAGGCCTTCAGGAATTAAGTTAATCTCTATAAATCCAAAAACAGGAGTAAAAGCTAATTTAAAAACTAAGAACTTGATTTTAGAAGCTTTTAAACCAGGACAATTTCCAAATCATAAATATGATAAAAACTTTATAGATACTCAAAATATAAAAAATGTTATAAATAATTTATCACCATTATACTAAACAATTTATAGGTATTATTAGATGCAAGCTGAAATGCAACTAAAGTTCAATGAAGTAAATTATACTCTTGAAATATTAAAAAAGCATATTGATTGGGATAGCTCAATAATAAGGTTAAATGAATTAGAGTTGTTAATTGAGAGTCCCAAATTCTGGGATGATGCAGCAAAAGCTCAATTAATTATGAAAGATAAAAAGAACTTAGAAAAAACAATTGAAATGATTAAAGGAATAGAAATTGAAAAATTAAATTTGGTTGAACTACTAAATCTTGCTGAACAAGAAAGTGATAAGGATTTAATAGAAGATACTGTGTTACAAATAAATGATTTGTTAAAAAAATGCAATAAACTTCAACTTGAAAGTCTTTTATCTGGTGAAGTTGATTCAAATAATTGTTATTTTGAAATTCATGCTGGTGCAGGAGGAACAGAAGCTCAAGATTGGGCTTTAATGTTACAAAGAATGTATTTTAGATGGTCAGAAAAAAGAGGTTTTAAAGTTTCATTTGTTGAAGAAAGTTCTGGAGATGAGGCTGGAATAAAATCTTGTACTATGCTTTTAGAAGGTTTTAATGCCTATGGCTGGTCAAAAACAGAATCTGGAGTTCATCGCTTAGTAAGAATATCTCCTTTTGATTCTTCTTCTAGAAGGCATACCAGCTTTGCTTCGGTTTGGGTTTATCCACAAATAAATGATGAAATAGATATAGATATTGAAGAAAAAGATTTAAGAATTGATACTTATCGTGCTTCAGGGGCAGGTGGGCAGCATGTAAACAAAACAGATTCAGCTATCAGAATTACTCATTTACCTACGAATACAGTAGTGCAATGTCAAAACGATAGGTCTCAGCATAGAAATAGAGCTCAAGCTATGTCAATGCTTAGAGCAAAATTATATGAAATTGAATTAAAACGAAGAGAAGAAACTAATAATCAAAATGCTCTTTCTAAAGGTGAAATTGGTTGGGGAAGTCAAATTCGTTCGTATGTTCTTCATCCTTATCAAATGGTTAAAGACTTAAGGACAAATGTGGAAGTAGGAAATACACAATCAGTTTTAGATGGAGACTTAGATATATTTATCGAATCTGCCTTAGCATTAAAAGTGGGCATGAAAAGATAAGTTGTATACGAGAGTTTAAGGATTATTTTTTCTGAGCTCTTCTAGAACTTCTTCAGCATGACCAGGAACTTTAACTTTTGGCCAGATATTAGTAATTATTCCAGAAGAATTTGATAAAAATGTAGCTCTTTGGATGCCCATATATTTTTTCCCGTACATAGACTTTTCTACCCATACCCCAAATTGTTCACAAACGTTATTTTCAAAGTCTGCCCCAAGCTTACAAGTTAAGTTATATTTTTCTCTGAATTTAAGTTGTTTTTTAGGATTATCTTTTGAAATTCCAATCACGATACAATTTGCACTATCAAAAGCTTTTTGAAGGTTACTAAAAGCTATAGATTCTGCTGTACACCCAGACGTATCCGCGCGTGGAAAAAAGAAAACTATTATATTTTTATCAAGGTAGTCTGAGACTTTAAATTCAATACTGTCAGTTTGTATCTCAAATTTAGGTAATGTATCATTAATTTTTAACATGTGATTTGCTCTAATTTTATTGTAAATATCATTTATAATTATAACTTATCTAGTTTTATCTATAAAGGGTTAATTAAAAATAGATTAAGTAATATGTAAAACTACTTTAATATTATACTTTTTTTATGAACTATTACGTCTATAACTTTATATAATGATCAAAAAGAAAAGGTGTTTTAATAGATTTTTTTGAAAGAATTAGTTGTATAAATATAATTTATTTAAATTATATTTGTTTTAAAACCAAGAGACCATGCTTCTTTTTTCCAGAAGATAT
>CAZWGZ010000167.1:0-3904 GCA_964633395.1 uncultured Rhodobacterales bacterium | reverse complement strand
TGGACACTGAAACTAGGCCTTTTTGAAAAAATGGATTTAAACTCTTTTCTAATTAATTTTATAATTTTATTAGTTAATTCTTCGTCATTATAATAAGTTTTAATTTTAGTTTTTTCTAAAAAATCTTCAATTAAAAAAGAACAATCCGTTAAAAATTGATCCATATCTTTATTATCTGAGACACCAGTCTGAGTAACTTGAGGAGGGCAGACTAAAAATCCTTGATCATTTAAAACTATAGAAATACTAACAAAACCATTCCATAAAGTATGTCTTCTAGATACAAATCTTTGATTATCAATAGATACTATCTCTCCAGCATCAAAAACGTTACTAGTAAAAGATTGTTGAGAAATTACCTTTGGTTTATCTCCATTTAATTTTATTACATCTCCATTTTTAGGCTTTATAACATTAGGAATTTGACATTCTACAGCTAGAGTAGCATGCGCATCAATATGGCTTCTAGTACCATGTACTGGAATAGAAATTTTAGGATTAATGTAAGAATACATTTCAATTAACTCATCTCTTGATGGGTGACCTGAAACATGGACGTCTTTATCTTCATCAGTTATAATAATAACATTCTTATCAATAAAACGAGTTTGCACTTTTGAAATAGCATTTTCATTACCAGGTATTTGTCTACTGGAAAAGATAACTGTATCACCTTCAGTTAAATTTATATATTTATCAGTTCCTTTAGAAATTCTAGATAGAGCCGAATTTGTTTCACCCTGTGAGCCTGTTGCAATTATTAACATATTACTTCTAGGAATTAATCCTACATCTTTAATATTAATAAACTCTGGTAAATCTTTCAAATAACCAACCTCTTGAGCAGCGTCTATAGCTCTTAAAAGAGCTCTTCCTATAACGAAGATGGATCTGTCTGTGCGTTTTGCAATATCTAAAATTGACTTAATTCTACTAATATTTGAAGAAAAACAGGTAATTAAAACTAATTTTTTTGATTCATTAATAGCCTTATAAAGACCCTGATAAGCAAAGCTTTCTGAAGGAGTTCTTCCTATAACTTGTGAGTTTGTAGAATCACAAATCATAGCTAATATGTTCATGTCACCAACGGATCTATAAATATTGGAGTCATAATTCTCGTCTAAATTATAGGACTTTTCAAGCTTCCAATCGCCAGAATGAAAAATATTACCTTCATCTGTGGTAATTAAAAATGAAACAGGATCAGGTATTGAATGAGAAGTTTGAATTGCTTTTATAGTGAATTTTCCTAGTTTAATTTCTTCATCGACTAAAATACTATTTAAGATTAATTTATTATTTTTATTACTTTCATTTAATTTACGTTTTAACAATGCTATAGTAAAAGGAGTACCCCAAATAGGACATTTAATTTCATTCGCAAAGTAAGGTATTGCTCCTATATGATCTTCATGACCATGAGTTAAAAATATTCCTAAAAATTTATCTTTTAAAGATCTAATAAAATTAAAATCAGGAAGTAAGACATCAATCCCTAAATCAGTTTCGTCAGGAAAAGAGATACCTAAGTCAACAAGTATCCATTTATCTTGATAATGGTATAAATTAGCATTCATTCCAATTTGTTCAGAACCGCCGACGGGTAAAAATAATAAATCAGATTTTAACCAAGTCATTTTAAGTCCTCAAAATTTATGTTTTTATTAATTAAAAATAAGTTAACTAAACCGATTAATGTTAAATTATCCTCAATTAAATCAATGCATTGTATTGATTCTTTAAATAAATGACTCAATCCACCAGTTGCGACTACTTGAAAATTATTAAAATCATCTATTGATTTAATTTTATCAATCAATCCTTCTATCATAGACACATAGCCCCAAAAAATCCCAGATTGCATAGCATTTATTGTGTTTTTACCTATCAATGTTTTTTTTCCTGTTAACGGCTTTAAAGAAATACGAGGCAACCTTGCTGCAGCAAGATAAAGAGCCTCTAAAGATAAATTAATTCCAGGAGCTATAATTCCACCTTCGTAACTACCATTTTTTCCAACAATATCGAAAGTTGTCGCAGTACCAAAATCAATTACTATTGCTGGCGATAAATTTAAACATTTTATCGCGTATGAATTAACAAGCCTATCTGCACCAGCCTCATCAGGTTTTTCAATGTTAACTTCTATATCTAATTTCACACCCTTTTCACCAACTATTATTGGATCAATATCTATATATTTATAAATTAATGATTTAATGTTAAATAAGGATTCTGGGACAACAGATGCAATGACAACACCACTAATATCAGAAACATCAAATTTTAAAGACCTTAACAATTGAATAAGCCATGAATAATAACTATCTGCTGTTCTTTTTGGATTATTAGAAATTCTCCAACACCCTTGTTGTTTAATAATTTTTTTATATGAATATAATGCAAAAACAGTATTTGTATTTCCACAATCAATGGTTAAAATCATTTAATATCATCCTTAGGAAATGAAAAATTATCGATTGAAAAGTATTCAATAATATCATTCTTATTCTTAATTTTTAAACCACCATTAATTCCTAAGCCTAAAAAAACACCTTTAATAAATTCAGATTTAGAAGAGATTTTAAAAGTTATACATTCATTTATATTTTTTATATAGGGATTAATTTTATTATAAAAAATATCAAATCCATGCTTGGCCCATAAAGTATAATTAATAAATATCTTATTCAAAATTTTTAATCCTATTCTTTCAAGTGATATTTTTTTATCTATGTAATCATTTAACTTAGTAGTTTTCCATTTTTCATCTAAAGTTGGCACTTCTAAAACATTCAAACCTATTCCTGCAATAATAAAATCATGTGATGATTCTAAAAGGACACCAGATATTTTTCTTTTATCAACTAGAACATCATTTGGCCATTTGAATTCAATAATATCTTTATTTATACCTAATTCATATAAAACATCTAAAATTGAAAAACCTATAATGGAAGATAATTGATACCAACAAGATTTATTTAATTTTGGCTTTATAATTGTCGATAAAAATAAATTCCCTTTCATTGAAGTCCATTGATTATTATTTCTTCCTCTACCATTAGTTTGAAGATAAGCAAGATAAGAATTACCCTCTTCAGCCCCCTCTTTAGCAGCTTTAAATGCTATGTCATTTGTACTTGAGCATGAATTTAAAATATTTAAATTAATATTAACCATATACTACTTTTCCTAAAAAATTAGAAGCATTCAAAACAAATCAACTAAAGGAGATATTACTATAAACATAAGAAAATTAATAAATAAGCATAATAATATTATAAATTTTAACCAAGATTTTTTTTCAAAAATAAATACAAATTCAGACATTTCAAAATATATTATTTTAACAATTTTTAAACAACTAAATATAACTAAAGAAGAAGATAGCATTACTGAAAACAAAATATAAAAATTATCATTCTCTATCAAAGAAAAAAGGATTAACCATTTACTAAAAAAACCTGCAAAAGGAGGAATGCCAGACATGGAAAATAAAAAAACTAATAAAGTTAATGAGATAAAAGGTTGGGAGGAAGATAAATCAGACAAATCAGATAAATGTTGAATAGGTTCACCATCTTTTTTTAAAAGAATAAATATTGAAAAAATACCAAATAATAATAAAATATAAATTATAAGATATAAAAAAATATTATAAACTTTTATCTCTGACATTAAGGAAACAGCTAAAAGAATATAACCGAAATTTACTATACAAAAGTTTCCAAAAAATCTATTTATATTTTTATTTATAAACATTCCTATTGAACCTATAAATATTGAGGAAATGGATAATATTAAGAGCATTATTTTCCAATTCAATGTGTCTCCATCCATAAGATTGAAAGTGTATAATAAAACAATACCTAAAATAGACATAAAAGAGGTGGTGGCT
>CAZWGZ010000166.1:0-3905 GCA_964633395.1 uncultured Rhodobacterales bacterium | reverse complement strand
CTTGAATCAGCTAAATTTATAAGTTCAATAAATAATAAAAAAATATCGGATAGTGAATATTTAGAGTTGCTTGCAACAGCTTCTGCAATTGAAGCTGTTCATTCTTATTCTCTGATCCATGACGATTTGCCTGCAATGGATAACTCTCCGATAAGAAGAGGAAAAGCTTCAAGTCATATTAAGTTTGATGAGCATACGGCCATTCTTGCTGGAGATGCTCTGCAAAGTTGGGCTTTTCAGATTATAGCAGACCGATCGTATATTAAAGATGCAGAAAAAAGGTCTGACATAAGTTTATTATTAGCTAAGGCAATAGGCTTTTTAGGTATGGCTGGAGGACAGCAAGCTGATATAGAATCAAGCGGTATTAGAAGTTTGAATTTAAAAGAAATTGAATTAATTCAAAATCAAAAAACAGGAGCTTTGATATCTTGCTGTTCTCATGTGGCTGCTATTATTACTGGTGCAAGCGAAGATCAAAAAAATGCTCTTATTAATTATGCAAATAATCTTGGTTTAGCTTTTCAAATAGCCGATGATTTATTAGATGTTAATGGAATTGAAAGTGTTATTGGAAAGCCAATAATGCAAGACAATCAAAATAAAACCTTAAATTTTGTAACTATATTAGGAAAAGAAGGTGCTAAAAAAAAAGCTATTGAAGTATCAAAAAAAGCGATAGATTCTATAACAAGTTTTAAATGTGGGACAGAAAATCTTGTATCTTTAGCTAAATATACTGTAGATAGAAGTTACTAATTTTAATTATTATTATTGTATTAGGCTAAGTAGATTAATGATTAATAAAGATAAAAAAAATAAGTCAAGTTTAACCCCAATGCTTGATAACATAAATAGTCCAAACGACTTAAAATTTCTCTCAATAGATGATCTTGAAAATTTATCTTCAGAATTACGATCTGATATGATTGATAGTGTTTCTAAAACAGGAGGTCACCTTGGTGCAGGTTTAGGTGTTGTTGAGCTTTCTGTTGCCATACATTATGTTTTTGATACTCCGAATGATCGTTTGATTTGGGATGTAGGTCACCAAGCTTATCCTCATAAAATATTAACTGGTAGAAGAGACGCCATGAGTACTCTTAGAAAAGCCAAAGGACTCTCTGGCTTTACAAAAAGATCAGAGTCAGTTTATGATCCATTTGGAGCAGGACATTCTTCGACTTCTATTTCGGCAGCTTTAGGAATGGCTGTTGCAAGAGATAAATTAGGAAAATCAAATAACGTTATAGCTGTTATTGGTGATGGGGCAATGAGTGCAGGAATGGCTTATGAAGCTATGAATAATGCTGGTTCTATTAAAACTAAATTATTAATTATTCTTAATGATAATGATATGTCTATCGCCCCTGCTGTTGGAGCATTAAGTAATTATTTATCAAATGTTGTATCAAGTCGTCCTTTTAACAATGTAAGAGAAATTGCTAAACAAATGGTCAATCTATTTCCAAAGGAAATAGGAGAAACAGCTAAACGTGCTGAAAATTTAGCTCGTAATTTTTTAGGTGGCTCAGAAGGAACAATTTTTAGTCAAATGGGTATGCATTATTTGGGGCCAATTAATGGTCATGATGTCAAGTCTATGGTCAAAATTTTAGAGAATTTAAAAAATGGGCCTCATGACGGTCCAATTTTATTACATGTAGTCACTGAGAAAGGAAAGGGACATCCTTTTTCAAAAGGTTCTCATGAAAAATATCACGCTGTTTCTCAATTTGATTTGATAACTGGCGATTCTGTTAAGTCTGTTTCTAATGCCCCAACATATACTAATGTTTTTGCAGATACATTATGTAAAATTAGTGAAAAAGATAAAAAAATTATGGCTATTACAGCTGCAATGCCATCTGGAACAGGGTTAAATAAATTTGCAGAAAAATTTAATGATAGATTTTTTGATGTTGGAATAGCAGAGCAACATGCCGTTACATTTGCTGCTGGACTTGCTGCAGAAGGTTTAAAGCCATATGTTGTTATTTACTCTACATTTTTACAACGTGCTTATGATCAGTTGATACATGATGTGGTTATTCAAAAATTACCAGTACGATTTATGATGGATAGAGCAGGATTTGTTGGAGCAGATGGAGCTACGCATGCTGGAGCATTTGATCTTGCATTTCTTTGTTGTTTACCTGGTGTGGTTGTAATGTCGCCAAGCGATGAGGCTGAGTTAGCTGATATGGTTTTGACTTCTTCTAAGTATGATAAGGGTCCTATTTTTTGTCGATACCCTAGAGGTGAAGGAGAAGGAGTAGATATTCCAGAAGTACCTAAAGTTATGGAAATTGGTAAGGGACGAATAGTTAAAGAGGGTAAAGAAGTAGCGGTTTTAGCTTTAGGTACTAGGGTCGGTGTAGCTTTAAAAGCCTCAGAAATCCTACTTTCTCAAGGTTATTCTATAACTGTTGCGGATGCTCGTTTTGCAAAGCCAATTGATACCGATCTTCTCCAAAAACTATGGAGAAATCATGAAGTATTAATTATAATAGAAGAAGGTTCATCAGGAGGGTTTAGTTCGCATTGTTTGCAGTATTTATCTTCTAATGATATGTTGAATCATAAAAATAAAAGAATTAAATGTTTAACTATGCCAGATTCTTTCCAAGATCATGCTTCTCAAAGTGATCAGTTGAAAGATGCTTTCCTAGACGTAGATGGCTTGATTCAAACAATATATAAAATGTATCCTCTTTCAAATTTAGATAGCAACTTGATTATTAAGTAAATTATAAAACTGTTATTATAGGATTTTGATATTAAAAAAGAGCGTATTGATAAGATGCTTGTTTCTTTGGGACTAGCTAAAAGCAGGGAGCAAGCCAGCTCTATGCTTATGGCAGGGATAGTTTTTTTAGAAACTAAAAGATTAGACAAGTCTGGTCAGCAAGTGCCAATAGGGTCTAATATACAAGTAAAGGGCAAGACACATCCATGGGTATCTCGAGGTGGTTTAAAGTTAGAAAAAGCTATTATAGAGTTTAACTTGAATTGCAATTCAATTGTAGCACTTGATATTGGCGCAAGTACTGGTGGTTTTACAGATGTACTATTAACAAAAGGAGCAGAAAGAGTATACGCAGTTGATGTTGGTCATGGTCAGTTAGATTGGAAATTAAGGCAAGATAGTAGAGTTATTGTGAAGGAAAAAACAAATGCTCGTTATTTATCCAATGATATTATAAAAGAACCTTTAGACGCAATTGTTTGTGATGCTTCATTTATCTCTTTAAAAAAAATACTGCCAGCAGGGCTAGCTTTTTTAAAAAATAAGGGCTGGTTAGCAGCTTTAATTAAACCACAGTTTGAAGCGGGCAGAGAATTGGTAGGAAAGGGTGGTGTTGTAAGAGATGCTCAAGTCCATCAAAATATTATAAATGATATTGAATGCTGGATCAAAGATGAGGTAAAAATGAGTTTATTAGGTGTAACTGAAAGTCCTATACTTGGACCAAGTGGCAATAAAGAATTTGTAATTGTGGCAACAAAAAAATAGAAACTATTTGAATACTGTTAATTTATTTAATTTCTCCAACTTGACTTTCATGACTTAACAATTGATCCACTAAGGTGATCGCCATCATTGCTTCTGCTACAGGCACAGCTCTTATGCCTACGCAAGGATCATGTCTACCTTTTGTCTTAATTTTAATTGCTTCATTATTTAAATTAATAGAGTTTTTTTCAGTTAAAATAGAGCTTGTAGGTTTCACAACAAATCTTGCTATAATTGGTTGTCCTGATGAAATTCCTCCTAATATACCTCCAGAGTGATTAGAGCCAAAATAGTAATCACCCTTATTATCTGGAAATATTTCATCATTTGCCTCTTCTCCTGATAGAGAAGCTATATCAAATCCAGAACCTATTTCCACACCTTTTAC
>CAZWGZ010000165.1:0-3911 GCA_964633395.1 uncultured Rhodobacterales bacterium | reverse complement strand
GTAAAGTTGCAAAGCATAAATCCTTAGCAACACCTTCGTCACCTCCAATCAACTCTACAATTACATCAATATTAGATGCTTCAGCCATAGAAACCGCATCTTCAAAAAAAATGACTGATGACAAATCAACTTTTCTTTTCTTACCTTTTGATTTTGCAGAAACTGCTATCAACTCAATAGGAAATAAATCATTTTGAACTCGAAATCCGTTTATAAGTTGATTTGCAACCTCTTCACCAACATTACCAAGGCCTGCAATTCCAATTTTAATAGGATTCATTTTAAACACCTCATTTTAAATAATATTTATATATAGAACATAAATAAGTTTATGTTTAAATAAAAAAAGGTGCGCAAAGCACACCTTTTAATATACTTTTATAATAAATATTAACGTTTTGAAAACTGGAAGCTTTTTCGTGCTTTAGCTCTACCGTATTTTTTACGTTCTACAACTCTAGAATCTCTTGTTAACATTCCAGCAGTTTTCAAAGGTTTTCTTAAATCAGGCTCAAATAGACTTAAAGCACGGCTTAAACCATGCCTAATAGCTCCAGCTTGTCCAGATAGCCCTCCACCCTTAACCGTTGCAAAAACATCAAATTGATCTTTTCTCTCAGTTACATCAAAAACAAAGTTTAACTGCATTTGTAAAACAGGTCTTGCAAAATATGACATCATATCTTTGCCATTAATCGAAATTTTACCAGTTCCTCTTTTTACCCAGACACGTGCAGCAGATTCTTTTCTTCTTCCAGTCGCATATGACCTACCTAAAGAATCTATTTTTGGTTCACGTACAATAGTTGATACATCTTCATTTTCATTTAATTTAGACAAATCACTCAAATTATTAATTTCTATATTTTCTTCAGCCATTACCTAATCCTTAACTATTTTTTCTATTCATAGATTTAACATCTAAAACTTTTGGAGCCTGAGCTTCATGAGGATGATCATTGCCAGCATATACATACAATTGTCTCATAACTTGACGGCCTAAAGGTCCACGTGGAATCATTCTTTCGATAGCTTTTTTAATAACTCTGTCTGGAAACCTTCCATCAAGGATTTTATCTGCTTTTCTTTCTTTAATTCCACCAGGGTAGCCAGTATGCCAATAATATGTTTTTTGAGACCTTTTGTTCCCTGTTAAAAGAACTTTTTCACAATTGATAATTATTACATTATCTCCACATGCCATGTGAGGAGTGAAACTTACCTTATGCTTGCCTCTTAATCTATTAGCAATAATTGAAGCTAAACGCCCCAAGACAAGCCCTTCAGCATCTACAACAAACCAATCTTTAATAATATCTTTAGGTTTGGCTGAATATGTTCCTTTTAAAGCCATTTTAATCCTTTTTAATTATATTTTAAATTAAATTTATAAATTTTTTAATTTTATACAACCTATTATAACTTCAGTCAATTACAATATACTCTTAATAACTTATATTTTTCATGCACTTAAGTTATTGAGTGCTATAATACCACATTAAAAAACAAAAAAATAATTTAAATTATAAATCCTATTGTAAAAAATGATAATATAAGATTAATTATAAAATGCTTATTAATAATAACAAGGATTGTGAAATGAGTAAAAGTGAAAACTTTAAAATTTTATTAAAAGAAATAACAGATGGCAAACAACTAAATTACACTCAAGGTAAATTAGCTTTTGAAATTATAATGTCTGGTGAAGCGTCAGACTCTCAAATAGCAACTTTTTTAACTGCTTTAAAAATGCAAGAACATAACCCTGTAATGATTGCTGCTGGTGCTGAAATCATGAGAGAAAAATGTATTAAAATCAAATCTAAAGATAATACAATAGATGTTGTTGGAACTGGTGGGGACAATTTAGGCACGTTAAATATATCTACAGCTGTTTCATTTGTATTAGCAGGTGCAAATATCCCTGTAGCCAAACATGGAAATTATTCTGCGACTTCAAAATCAGGTGCCGCTAATGTTTTGAAATCTTTGTCTGTTAATATAGATTGCGATATTGAAACTGTGGAAAATTGTTTAGAAGAATGTGGAATATGTTTTTTACTTGCACCAAAACATCATAGTGCCATGAAGTATGTAGGGAAAATCAGACAAGAGATGGGCATCAGGACTATATTTAACTTACTAGGTCCCCTATCAAACCCAGCATTAGTTAAAAAACAACTATTAGGTGTATATGATAAAACTCTAATTATTCCATTTGCAGAATCATTAAGAACTCTTGGATCCACTCATGCATGGATAGTGCATGGAAGTGATGGATTAGATGAAATAACAATAACTGGAGATACATACTGCGCTGAATTGAAAAATGGTATAATCTCTGAATTTACAATACACCCATCCGATCTTGATATGCCTACGTCTAATATCACAGAAATTGTTGGAGGTGAACCAGAAGAAAATGCAAAAGAAATTAGATCTTTATTCAATGGTAAAAAAAGCGCTTTTAGAAATGTAGTTGTTCTCAACTCAGCAGCAGCTTTAGTTGCTACCGGAAATGCAGACAACCTTGAACATGGAGCTAAAAAATCTATAATATCTATAGACAATGGTCATGCCATGAAAAAATTAGAAATGTTAATAGATGTATCAAATAATAGCTGAGGTAAAAATTACTCCATGACAACAAAGCTTCAAGAAATTATAAGTTATAAAAAAGAAGAGTATCTTTTCGAAAAAAGCAAAACTAGTGAATTTGAAATGAACTCTAAAATTGATTCACAAATAAAACCTAAAAATTTTATAGATACCTTAATTAAAAATAATCAAAAACAATTTGGTTTAATAGCCGAAATAAAAAAAGCTTCTCCAAGTAAAGGTTTGATTAGAAAAGATTTTGATCCAGTTTACTTAGCCGAATGCTACAAAAAAGGGAATGCGTCATGCTTATCAGTGCTTACAGATGCCAAATACTTTCAAGGCCACAATAGTTTTGTTGGATTAATAAAAGAAAAGGTTGATTTACCAATATTAAGGAAGGATTTCGTTATTGACCCTTGGCAAATCAAAGAATCTCGAGCTTTAGGTGCTGATTGTATTTTATTGATAATGGCTGCTTTAACTATAGATGAAGCTTTATTATTAGAAAAAGAAGCACATAACCTCGGAATGGATGTGTTAGTTGAAACTCATACTCATGAAGAAATAATAATGGCTAATAAATTAAAAACAAGATTAATTGGTATTAACAATAGAAACCTTAAAACTATGGAAGTTGATATTAAAAACTCTCTTAAATTGAATAAATATATTAGCCCTGAAAAAATCATAGTTGCTGAAAGTGGTTTGAAAACCCATGAAGATTTAGCTTTATTAAATGAAAATGGTATTAAAAATTTTTTAATAGGTGAAAGCTTAATGAAAGAAAAAGATTTAACATCAGCTACAAAAAAAATATTAGGATTAATAAATTGAATATTAAAAAATTAACACATTTTGATGATAATGGTGACCCATCTATGGTTGATATTAATGAAAAAGAAAACACAGTTAGAGTTGCTGTAGCTATTGGTAAAATAACTATGAGCCCAGAAACCCTTAAAAAAATTCTAGATATGAAAATCAAAAAAGGAGATGTACTCCTTGTAGCTAAAATAGCAGGTATTATGGCTGCTAAAAAAACTGAACAACTTATTCCACTTTGCCACTCAATTCCTCTTTCTTATGTAAAAGTAGAATTAAATCCTGATGTCCAAAATTCTTGTATCAATATTAAAGCAGAAGCCTCTTTAGTAGGTAAAACAGGTGTGGAAATGGAAGCTTTTACAGCAGTATCTATTGCATCTTTGACAATCTATGATATGTGCAAAAGTGCTGATAGAGGTATGATTATTTCAGATATAAAACTTATTCATAAGTCAGGAGGCAAATCTGGAGAATTTAATGCATAG
>CAZWGZ010000164.1:0-3914 GCA_964633395.1 uncultured Rhodobacterales bacterium | reverse complement strand
TTAAAATGAATAAATCAGTAATTACAAACTTAGTTGCTATATTAATTATTTTGATTGGGTTTTCTGTTAAAGATAATTATTCATTTATTCTAATGACAGGAATTTTTGCTTTCTCAGGAAGTATTACAAATTGGTTAGCAGTTCATATGCTTTTTGAGAAAATTCCTTTTTTATATGGCTCTGGAGTTATATTAGATAGATTCCAAGATATCAAAGTAGGTATTAAAAATTTAATATTAGAAGAGTTATTTTCTGCTGAACAAATAAATAAGTTTCTATTAGAAAATAAAGATGAGTTATCAGAAAAATTTATAGATAAAATTGATTTTGATAGAATTTTTCAAGGTCTTGTTGAGGCTATTGAAGGATCTCAATTAGGAGGTATGCTTGCAATGGTAGGTGGAAGAAAAGCACTGGAGCCACTTAAAGACCCTATAATTGTAAAATTAAAGATCATTATTGGAGAGATTATAAGTGAAAATTCTGGTGACAAGACGGATGAACAATCTTCTAAAAGCTTAATTATTAAGATTGAAACTATTCTAGACGCTAGATTGGATGATTTAACTCCAAAAGATATTAAACGAATTATTCAAAAAATGATTAGAGATCATTTAGGATGGCTTGTAGTATGGGGTGGTTTTTTCGGTGGTTTGTTAGGCTTACTTTTAAGCCCTATAGCATTTAACTTATTATAAATTTTTATAAATAAAAGAGAGATATTGAAATCTCTCTTTTATTTAATTTTTTATGAAATTAACCATCCACCGTCAATATCAATAGTAGTTCCAGTTATAAATTCGTTCTCAATAGCAAAAATAATACCTTTACCTACTTCATCAGGGGTACCTGCTCTTGGAATTAAATTGTTTCCTGTTGAGTTTTGATAAAAATCTTCTCTTGCTTTACCTTCAAGTGGACTCATTGGAGTATCAATAATGCCAGGGGATACTATGTTTATTCTTTTAGGAGAAATTTCAGGAGCAATTCCTCTTACAAAAGCTTCGATAGCTCCACCTACAGATGAAATGGCAATCTGTCCTGGTCTACATTTTCGTGCAGGTGAACCAGTAACTAAAACAATATTGCCATCATTTTTTAGATACTTAGTTCCGTATCTAACAACATTCGTATATCCCCAAAGTTTATCAAAAGATGCTTTATAGCCCTCTAAATCCATTGAAAGAAAAGGTCCTACAGCCCTTGATCCTCCAGTTGCAGAATTAACTAAAATATCAAATTCACCTTCTTCTTTAAAAAATTGTTCAATAGCTTCTCTATCTAGAACATTTAGTTTTTTAGTAGTAACGTTTTTAGGAAGTGTTTTTAACTTTTCTGGATTACGACTTACTGCAATGACGTGTGCACCTTTTTCAGATAGCATCTGCGTTGCTGAAAGGCCTATGCCTGAGGTGCCTCCGAAGACAATAGCTTTTTTCCCATTAATATTCATTGTTATTTAATCCTTATAAATTATAATTAATTTGTTAAAGAATAACATATAATATTTTTTGTTAAAACACTTGTTATTAAAGTTTTAAAAAAATAAAAAAAGGAATTAAAATGACAATCGAATTGTTTAGGAATGATGCCTATTTAAAAAGTTATTCTTCGCAGATTGTTAAAATTATGCCTGATGGATTTGTTTTAGATAAAACTATATTTTATCCTGAAGGAGGGGGGCAACTAGGGGATACTGGGACAATTATTTGTGATGGTAAGAAAATAGAAATTTTAGGCACTAGATATATTGATAATCAATTGGTTCATTTAATAGATAAACCAAATGAATTAATAATTAATCAAGATATAGAAATTCAGCTAGATTGGGATAAAAGATATAGTCATATGCAGGTTCACACTTGTCTTCATCTTTTGTGTTCAATAGTCCCTGCCCCAGTTACAGGAGGGTCTATTGGAGACCGAAGAGGTCGGTTAGATTTTGATCTGGAAACAAAGCCAGATAAAGAAGAAATTTTAAATAAATTAAATCAATTAATTAATGATGATCATTCAACACATATTTCTGAAATAACAGATAAAGAGTTAGACGCAAAACCTGATTTAGTAAGAACAATGTCTGTAAAACCACCTCGAGGTTCAGGAAAAATTAGAATGATTTCGATAGGAGAGAGTATAGATTATCAACCATGTGGAGGAACACATGTGAATAAAACATCTGAGATTAGTATTGTTAATTCTATTAAAATAGAAAATAAAGGAAAGATGAATAAAAGAATAATTATAAATCTATCAAATTAGTTTTTTCAATTATTTTTTTTTACATAATATTTCGAATGGTAATGTTCTTTTTTCTTTAATAGAATTCAAAGAATTTATAGATCTTTCTTTCATGCTTGTTCCACCTATGACATGGATACCTAATATTGGTGTTTTCTTAGTATTAGTTTGGTTAACAAGTTTTTCATAGCCAGACATATACTTATCTCCAGTTTCAATGATTTCGATATCATAAAAACCTACCTCATTTAATAATAATATTGTTTCATTTGGGGTTAATAAGTAACTCATGCTTTCGGTATTTGCCCATGGTAATGGAAAGATAGGTTCACCTATGGGTCCTAACCCATGTTCAGTAAAAGCAAAAAAACTTCCTTTTTTTAATACTCTATAAGCTTCAGAAAAAAAACTTTTGCGATTTGAAATATTCATTGTTACGTGTTGAGAGTAAGCACCGTCGAATGTGTTATCTTCAAATTTTAATGTTTCACCATTACCAATTGTTAGATCAATTTTATCTGACATTGAAGTTAATTTATTAAACTCGTTTCCTAGCTCAATAAAGCTAGAAGTAATATCTATACCAGTAATAAAACATTCAAATTGTTTTGCATAATATCTGGCTGGGCCTCCTAGCCCACATCCTATATCTAAAATTTTTTGATTTTTTAAAATTGGCATTCTCTTACCAAGATCAACTGTGGCAGCTATTCCTCGAGCATGATATTGATCAATAGGAAATAAATCTTCTATATCTAATTTTTTATCTATTAAATCTGCTTCAATCATAGCTTTGCGAACTCTTGAATGAATATCCCCTCTAGTCCAGAATTCTTCTAAGTTCTTTGAACTTGTCATTTGAGAACTTTCTGCACTTCTTAGTTATTCAATATGAAATCAGCGCAGCGTTCACCAATCATCATACAAGCAGCGTTGGTATTGCCAGAGATTAATGTAGGCATGATTGATGCGTCTGCAATACGTAATCCCTTAATCCCATGAACTTTGAGGTTTTTATCAACGACAGCGTATTCATCAAAACCCATTTTACATGTTCCAACTGGATGATAAACAGTTTCAGCTTTATCTTTAATATATTTCAATATCTCTTCGTCAGAAGCAAATGCTAAACCAGGCTGTATTTCATCGTCACAAAATTCTTTCATAGGGTCTGATTGCATTATTTGTCTAATTAATTTTACACCAGCAACAAGGGTATCTTTATCCAATTGATTAGATAAAAAGTTATATCGAATACTAGGGTATTCTTCCGGATTATCTGATTTAATATGTATGCTACCTTTACTTTCGGGTCTATTTTGATTAACAGTACATGTTATTCCTGGTTCTTTTCCTAAAATTCTTTTTCCATCTTTAAGTTCGACTTTATATGGAATAAAATGAACTTGAATATCTGGGGCAGCAAGTTCTTTTCTTGTCTTAAAGAAACCAACCACTGGAGCTGAAGGAAGAGTTAAAAAACCATCCTTTTTAAATATATAATTTGCCACTTGTTTTAATAGATTAAAACCACGAGCTTTATCATTATAGGCTATGCCAGGTTTAATAACTTTATATACTAACCTTGGGGCTATATGATCTCTTAGATTTTCTCCAACACCCATTAGTTTATGTAATGGTACTATATTATTTTTTTCAATTATTTCAGGATT
>CAZWGZ010000163.1:2111-3923 GCA_964633395.1 uncultured Rhodobacterales bacterium | reverse complement strand
ATATAATTCTGCTAAATGATCTCTTCCAAAAGCAACTAAACCTATTGATGTAATACTTTTAGGATTGATTATTTTAGATAAAAAGGAACCTGATCTCTTAAAATCTTTTATAGGTAGTGTCATTACCTTATAATTTTCCTCAACATTAAAGTCTAATTGATAATATTGCCAAGGGAAAAATGTTCCAGTTGTTCTTATATGGATAAAATATTTTTGATTGTTGCCTTTAGCAATAACTTTAATATATTGAGATTTACTTAAATTAATATTATTAAGTTTCCTACGTATCTGAATAAATCCACCATTATTTTGTGTAGAAACTTTACCAGATAAATAAGCATAATTTTTATCATTTTTAGAATTAAAAAAAACTTTTCCTGAAGAAACCCCACCCATTACCTGATCAGATAGAAACAACCATTTTTCTGGGTTTTGAAAATTATCTTTTAAAATAGTATCAGAATAGGATTGAGTGATCATAATTAATAAAAAGGTTATTGTTGAAAGAATATACATTCTATATTACTTAATTGAAAATAGATAATATTCAAATAAAAAGTTATTTTAATAGGTTATATATGAATAATTGGAAAACAGATTTTGAAGTTAAATTCCATTTACATTTTCAACATCATAACGGAAGAGATGAAAAAAAGTATAATTCTTTAATTGTCGAAGCAGAATCTGAAGAAAAAGCAAAAGAATTAGTTTTCTATCAATATGACAACAGTAATTTTTTAGTAATTGATGAAGTTAAAAAATTATGGAAATATTAAATTAATGTCTTTTAAGTATAATAAATTAAACGCTCAATGTATGTGGTGTAAAAGAAAAAGTAACCCTCATCCAGATTATAAAAATGAGAGTATACCAACAAAAATATTCTTTTCTGAAAAAGGGAGAAAAATTGAACTCTGTTTTAGTTGTTATGAGAATGAAAAATTTAAAACGGAAACTTCTAAATTCAAGAAAAAGTTAGATTTAAAATTTGAAACAATGATACTTTTAAAACTTTAAAATTAAAATATTAGGTATTAAAATACTCATAACAAACTTCAATTCTATCATGATAGCTAAAATATTTGTTCTAAAAAATAAATTTAAAATAAAAAATCACAATAATAATCATATTATAATTGTTCGCAAAGCTTGAACAGCTTTGTGTTAAATGAAAATAGGGTTTGCAGATATTATAGATGTTATATGGAATATAAATTTTCTAACTATCAATATTAAACCATAGGGAAAACTGATCTATTATCATGTAATCTGATTTGGAAATTGGTCATTCAGTTAGTTTTAATTAATTTAATGGTTGTTCCTTTATATTATTCAAATCCACGCTTTTTTAATACTTTAGATATATAAAGTTTTGTTGATATTTTTTTTTTAAAGCAATTACTAATATTTAATTCTCTACTTTTAATAGAGGTTAAAGGAAAACCTAAAGCGCTCATTGCTTTTTTAAGTTCCAAAAGTGCTTCAATCAGCATTTCTTCACTTTCACGCATACGAAGTGCCGCTATACAATCAGCAATGCTCTCTTTCATCATATGCTTAGGACTATTCTGGGGTGGATGAGGTTGTTCTAAATCTCCAGTTTGATGATGGGCACATTCATGGAGATCGATAAATATTTGAAGCGCTTTTGGAGATTTTTCATAATTTAGCCTATAAATAATTGGGCCAGTTTTTTTATTTCTTTTAGCTACTCCTGCAGAAAATTTTCCTAATTTTGAGGAAAGATTTTGAAATTGAACATTTATACCTTTATTATTTACACATGATGGAGGAGTTATTATTTCAAATTCT
>CAZWGZ010000163.1:0-2011 GCA_964633395.1 uncultured Rhodobacterales bacterium | reverse complement strand
TTTGATTGATAATAATTTATCGATTGTTTCATCCAATTTTCCAAAATTATAAATATGGTAGTTAGAAAATTTCAATTTTCCAATAAACTTGTCCACTTTAATACCATCACTCCCTAAATAATTTAGAGCCATCCAATTTTTAAAAATATATTTATAACTTTGGTTGCCACATAGTCTAAGATATTTATATATTCCTCGCACACTACACATAGATGGGACACCTATACGTATAGTCTCCAACAAAGGCAAATTATTGATTGCGTCTGGGTTCATACACAATTGTGTAATAGCATTGTTAAAGATGTCGAGTTTAATTTTGATTTCAAGTTCAGTTTCATTCTGTGGATATATTCCACAATCCGTTGTTATATTCGCACTTTTTAAAATGGTTGCAACTTGAACATCATTCTGAAAAGCGTTAGTTTTACTCCTCGGAATGGATCCTCCTATAACTAGTGCTTTATCAATTCCTTTTGATTTACAGAATTCTACGAAATCTTCTAACTCCTGTTTATTTTTTATATTCCTAGCTGCGACATGGGGAACCGCTTTATTACATCCTGCTTGCTGGTTTAATTCGTCACAGGCGAGACCAACTGCCTTCAAGTCATGAATAGGTAAGTGTGTAATATTAACGTTAGATACATTATCTAAAGTGAACTTACTTAGTTTTTTTTGAGGTGTTTTTTCAGTTGATAAATTCATTTTTTTCTTCTTTACAAGGCTCATAGTATGAGATTTAAATAATAGTTATAATATTAATTTAAAGATGAAACATATTATTAGTTTTATTGATATTACAAAATTAATTTAAGTATATAAAACCATCTAAATTATAGAGCTAATAAAAAACTATTTTAAACTGATTATCAAATAAATTAATTATATTATTTTAGTTATATTAAAAGGAATATTTTTTACTCTATGTTAAACATTCTATCTAAGTTTAACTATCTATTGGATCTTATTATTTAAAGTATCTTTATAAATAATTAAAATTTTTATCTTCAAATCTGTAATTTTTTTAACATTTTCAATATCATTGGCTTTAATTCTTTTATATTTAAGAAAGGATGTATTTTTAAAACATAATCTATATTTTTAAGAGCATCTTCATAATTGCCGATAGCAAGATTTATCTGAGCTAAGCCTGAAACAGCGCCAAAGTGTCTAGGCTCTAATTTTAAAGTCAAATTTATATCTTTAATCGAACCACTAAAATCTTTTTGAAGATATCTTATTGTAGCCATTTTATTAATAGGCTCAGCCCAATGTGGTTCGATTTTAGAAAGTTTTATGAAAAGAATCAAGGCATCATTCAATTTTCCATCTTGAATAAGTCTGATACCAATCTTCATCTTTTGATTACTAGTTTCACTAGAACCATCAGTTAACCAATAATTCCAAATTTTTTTTTCATATTTTTTAGCTGTAATTTGTTTTTCTGCATTTTTCAAACTAGAAAAAAGTTGATCTAATTCAGCTCCAAATGCTGAAGAAATCAAGTTAAGATTTATAAAAAGAAATATTGAAAAAAAATATTTAAACATAAACAAGTCATATACGATTTAAACTAAAAAATAAAACAAACTTATTACTTTTTATAAATTATAAATCAAAAATTAAACTCATTAAAATTTATGTTTAATGTATTTGCCTTTTTGAAAAGTAATATTGAATCTTTACCTTTTAATTCTAATGAGAATATAATGTTATTATGATAAGAATTATAAGTGCTATCTCAATCATTGTTTTATTGGTTTTTTTTATGAAGAACTCTTATGCAAAAATTTCTCTTGAAGACGAACTCAATTCATTTTCTTGGGAAAAAAGAATATTACTTTTAATAGCTGATAAAAAAAATATTAATTTAATAAACCAAGTTAATGATTTTTTTAAAAATAACACTTGTCAAAATAATTTAAGAAATTTGGAATTATATAAAATTATAGGAGTAGAAATTAAAAATTATAAATTACCTAAAATGTATGACAGTCAAACTGGAATATGG
>CAZWGZ010000162.1:0-3994 GCA_964633395.1 uncultured Rhodobacterales bacterium | reverse complement strand
CAAATGTTAAGTCAGATGTTAAGATAGACGTTAAGTCAGATGTTAAGTCAGATGTTAAGATAGACGTTAAGGCAGATGTTAAGGCAGATGTTAAGACAGATATTAAACTTAAAGCCCAACCAAATCTTCCAATAGATAACATTTCAAAAGTTCAAATTGGTGTTGATGGAAATAAAAAATTATTAAAGGATAATAAGTCAGATCTATCGTCTGATAAGAGCTCTAAAAATGATGATTTTAATTTTGTAAAAAAAATTAAAAAGAATAATCATCCAAACAAATTATATCAAATGGATTCAACCATTAAAAATAAATTTTCTATTATCAAAGAAAATTTAGTTCAAATTGATAATAAAAATACAAATATTATTAATAATAATAATAATAATAATCTGACACCATTTATAAGTAGTGATATTAATGATAATTTAAGATCAAATAAATTGTTTGATAAAAGAACAAATAGCCCTGGCGTTAATGTAAACGCTCATCCAATTAGTTCAAATAATAACTCTCATAATCAATTTTCTCAAAATAACAGTTCAGAGTTTTTAAATAATGGATATAATTCAGTTTTAGAAAATTTACTTGATCATCTTGATTTAACCCAGAAGGGTTGGACTTCTAAATTAGCTTCTAGAATACAAAATGCTTTAATTAATGGTGGAGAAAAAATTGAGTTTAATTTAAAACCTAAAAATCTTGGTGTTTTAAAAATTTCGTTAACTTTAAAGCAAGGAATAGGTCAAGTTAAAATTATAACCGAGAATAGTTTTACAACTAATGCCCTGCAACAAAATGAAGCTTTGCTTCAGAAACTTTTTAATGATCAAGGTATTAATTTAGATTTCACTGCTCATAATGGAAGTCAAAATTCAGGTTCAAAAAATAATTCTGATCATAATGGAGAAAATTCTAAAGATAATAAACGTAACGACTCTCATTTGACTGAAGCAGGTTTGGAGAATAACGGCGATGAAGAGATAAACAATTCATCTAGACATATAGTAAATGTAATAGCATAATTAAAATAATTAATTAGTGAGAAAAAAATGGCAGAAGAAATTGAAGAAGAACCAAAAAAAAGTGGCCTTATCAAAATTGTAATATTTGCTGTTGCTGGAATTTTGCTTTTAGTAATAGGACTAGGTATAGGTTATTTAATGTTTGGAGGAGATCCAGAAACAGATCCTTCAGCCGAAGTTAATCAAATTATACAAGGTAAAGATAAAGTCGATCAAGAAAAGAAAGCAATTGAAGATAAAAAGAAATTAGAAGGTGAAACTGAAGGTGAAGACGGGATTTTGAAAAAAAATGTTAAAGCTATCCCAGAAACAGACAGTTATGAAACAACATATTTCGAATTTCCTGGAGATTTTACAACTAATTTAAAAGGTAGTCGAAAATTTTTACAAGTTAGTGTTGGAGTTTCAACTCAATATGATGAACAAGTAATGGCAACTGTTGATCAACATCAATTAGCTATGCGTTCTGAAATTTTATCAACAATAAGTGACTTTACGGAAGAAGATATTTCAGGAAGTGACGGTAAGAAAAAGTTATCTAAAAAATTACTAAAAGTCCTTAATGTCAAATTAGAAACCCTCAAAGAATTTCCTGGCATTGAAGATGTATATTTTACAGCTTTTATTTTACAATAATATAGAAAGTTTTAAATAATTATGTCTAATTCATCTCGTAAATTATCTTCTGATGAAGTCTCCGCGTTAATGGATGGTCTTCAAAATGGTGAAATCAGCACTAATTCTGGAGTAAATAACGACATAGAAGTTACTGATTTTAAATTTGGATCTGACAACTTAGAACTTTTAGGTGATTATTATGCTCTCAGGTTGATTAATGAAAGATTTGCTAGGTTAGTAAGAAGTATATTTTTACCAATGATACGAATTCAACCAAAAATAAATCCATTTCCTCCAGAAGTTAAAACATATGATGAGTATAGTGCAGGCTTAAATAGTTTTATGAGTTTAACAACAAGTAGAGTTGAAGAGTTAAGAGGCTCAATGTTATTAGTTCTTGAACCTTCATTTATAAGTGTTTTAACAAATTGTTATTATGGTGGAAAGCTAGCTAATTTCCCGACTACAAAAGCTGAATTTACGGCTACTGAAGAGAGAATAATTGAAATAGTCTCAGATGGCATAGGTCAATGTCTTCAAAACGCATGGAAGGATTTAATGCCTATTACGATCAGGCATCAATCAAGAGAGGTTAATCCACAATTTGCCACTCTAGTTGAAGCTTCAGACTCTGTTATTATTTGTTCATTTGTAGTTCAATTACCAAACATAGATTCAGCTTCATTTGATGTAATATATCCCCTGCAAACCCTTAAACCAATCGCATCTTTATTACGCTCTCGCGTTCAATCTGAAGTGGTTGATGATGACGTTAGTTGGAGAGAGCGCTTAGAGAAATCTGTTCTAAATGTACCTTTACCAATTTCTGCTATTTTAAGTGAACCATCTCTTTCTTTATCAAAACTAGTTAAACTAAAAAAAGGTGATGTAGTAAATCTTCCTCCTACCGATGGAGTTGATTTCTATGTTAATGATAAGCTTTTATTTAAAGCAGAAATTGGAGAAACTAATGGGCAAGTTGCTGTAAGTTTAAAAAATAGATTATAATTATTCCAGGAGTTCAAAATGGCAGAAAATGAAACCTCACCGGTTAATGAAGAAAATAAAGATGGTATGGAGAACCTTAAAGTTTTAGAAAATATCGAAGTCAAACTTACGGTTGAAGTAGGTTCAACTGAATTAAAAATTAGAGACTTACTTAGGCTTAACGAAGGCTCAGTTGTTGAACTCGAAAGATTAGCAGGTGACCCGTTAGATATTCTAGCTAATGGAGTACAAATTGCTAAAGGTGAAGTCGTAATGGTAGGTGAGAGGTTTGGTATCAGATTTACTGAAGTAACAAACCCAGAAAACCGGGTTCAAAAATTATAATATACAAAAATTTGACATAAATTAATCAATTAAATCAGCTGTTTAATTGAGACGTAATTTTGGCATATTTCTTGCTTCTTTATTTAAAATATAAAGGAAGTATAAATTATGCCGCAATCCGCTCCAGATTTCACCACTGCAATAATTACAATTTCATTTCTGCTAGTCTTGGCAGGTATTGCTTTTGTAATTAAAAATAAAAGTGGTTCAATAAAAAAAATAATAAAAAAACAAGAAAATTTAGAAGTATTACAGCACATGCCTTTGAGAAGTGGTTATCTTGCTTTTGTATTTAAAGTTGGTGAAGAAAACTTCTTTTTTGTTGGACATAAATCTGGACGAGGTTCATTAACCCAAGTTCTTTCAAACACAACTAATGAAAAAAAAATAAATAATACACAAAGCAATAATAATTCAAATGATAAGAACGTTATTAACAAAACTCAGTTATTTAAAAGTCAAAATATAGAAAAGAAACCTCTGCAGCATGTTAATATATCTGACTTATTATCCGCTCATAAAAAGGGAGAGACAGATGTATAGTGCAATATGTCCTCAACCAAGCAAAAGATTTCAGTTTAATAATCATAAAGAAGGAACAAAAGATAAAATGAATAAACTTATTAAGGTTATTTCAATATCCACTGTTTTGTTTGTGATAAGCGCTTTTTCTTCTCAAGCTTTTGGAGAAAGTGGTTTTACAGGTTTTCCTGCATTAAATGTTTCTTCAAATGGGAATACAACTGAATATTCTTTTCCATTACAAATTTTACTATTAATGACAGGATTAACTGTTTTGCCATCTTTAGTTTTAGGTATGACGAGTTTTACAAGAATTATCATAGTTATGTCTATTCTTCGACAAGCTCTTGGGACTCAGCAAACACCTCCAAATCAAGTTTTAATAGCGATTTCTCTATTTCTTACTTTTTTTATAATGGCTCCAACTTTTAACAAAGTTTACGATAATGCAGCCTTACCTTATATGGAAAAGACCATGCCAGCTAATATAGCTCTTG
>CAZWGZ010000161.1:0-4007 GCA_964633395.1 uncultured Rhodobacterales bacterium | reverse complement strand
ATGACAAAAGAAACCCCTATAAGGCTCAATATCAATCACAATTAGCTAGAGCTGCTCAAATGAATAAGAGTGTTATGGCTGAACTTTCTAAATCACAAAAAAATGATTCTAAAAGTGGATGGTGGCCATTTGTAATCTCACAACAAAATAGGCAACATGCTATTCTAGATGAATTAGGTCAAAATTTAGGATTAGGTAATCAACTAAGTGAATTAAAAGCACAGTACGCAGTTTTAGCAAGTAAAGTATCTTCAGATAATAAACTAGTCGAAAGAATGGTAATAATTAACGAAGAAATGAATCTTAGAGTTCAAAAAGCTTTAAATAGTTCTAAGGCAGTTGATGAAAAAGGTAAAATACAAATTGCTAATCTAGCTCATGATAATGAAGTATTAATTATGAAAAATCAAAGTTTTGTTCTTTCTCTTATGGCTAATATGTTGGCTGGAGGTGGCTTTGGAGGAGCCGGGTTCTACGAGCTTACAAAAATAACAGCGGTCGCAGGTGGCAATGAAAAAATTGCATGTGAGGTCTATTCTGGTGTTAAAAGTTATGCATCAAGAACAAATATAACAATGCCAAAACCTGTAACAACAGAAAACACAAAATTTAAAAGCAAATTTAGAAAAAAAAGAAAAAGTTAAGTTAAGCTAGAAACTATCAGCCTGAGGAAGTTCTTTTAAAACAAATTCTGATTGTTTTTCAACTTCTTCAGGCTTATCTGTATCGAGTTGAAAAATAGCAGAAGAAAATTTGGACTGTACACTATCTCCTTGAATTAACTTTTTTCTATAATTTTTATCTCTAATACTTAAAAAAGCTCTTTCTAAAATAGCCTCTGTAAGCTCACATACAACTGCAGCATCGGATCTCATTACTTTATTTTTATTTTCAATATATGTTTTTTCTGCAAAGAAAAACTGGTTATATATTACTTTTTCATTGAATGTATCGAAAATTTCAATTTCAATTGCCATACCTAAATTAATTTTAAGAAGTGATTTAGCATTTTCTTGATAACTTTCTTCAGCAAATTCCCAACCTTGATGGAATATTTTAATTTCAAAATCAGCTTGAGGTAACTTAACATCAATTTTGTTATAAAGTTTAGTCGCAAAATCAAATCTACTAATAGTTGTACTGGTCAAAGCAGCATTCATCATGAAAGGCAATATTGGACTTTCTAATTTATAACTAAAAGCAAAAGTGGATGCTTGACCAATAAAATCTAAAAATTGATCTTTTGTAAGTCCAAAATTATTAAATAGATTATCGCTATTATCTGGTAAAGAAATATTTACAACCCTAGGCTTCTTCCCTACCCATTCTTTCTTTTTAAAAGACTGTTTCTTAACCATAATTCTAAATTGTTCGAGCATAGTTCTTTCAGGAGCATAAGAATTATAAAAAGCTCTTTTCATAAGTTCAGATTTTATATTTGGATATTTTTTGACTTCTTCATTTGAAACTAAATTAGTTGATATAGCTCTTACTGGAACAGAAGATATTATAATTCTATCATAAACATTATATAATAAACTTTGTCCAAAAGAGTACATTAAATAAGCTGATTTATTTATCTCATTATCTTTGAATTCACCAAAATCAAATTCTGATGAAAATCCATAAGTTAATGCTAATTTAGCATTTTGGGCAAAGCCTTCAAGCTTAAGATTAAGATCTGATATTGGTTTTTCTCTTAAACTTTGAGTTAAATAAGAATTAAAGAATGTAGCATTATCAATATCACTTTGTAACTCTGAGGCAGCTTTAGTAATTGGCATTAATGTTTCAATTTCATTGAACGGTAATAAAAAACTTACACCTGCCCAATTTACTGGTCCAGTATAGTTATCAGCGTAACTATTAAATGGCATTAAAGCTGCTATTGATGTTCCTACTAGTAAATAGTTAAACTGTCTTCTTTTAATCTTCATAATATAAGCCTATAGAATTAGACTTAAATATTACATTTTTTATTTACTGAACTCAATGATATTTTATTCTCAAAACGGTTCAAATTAATCATTAAATTATCTAAATAAAGTTTATTTTTAATTATTCTATAATTTCCTTTAATTTTATTAATGTTTAAGCCATGTTTTTGAGCCAACATCAAATAATATCCCATTATATAAGAATCAACATTTTTTTTAAATAATCTTAGATGCTTCCATGAATTTTCACTCAAATGTTGTTTTTTAATTATTTCGATATTCCTTTTTTCTAAATCAGAATATACATTTGTAGGAACTCTTATAATATTTGAAAAATGATTATTAAACATTGTTCTGTCAATGATTCCATCTAATCCGTACATTATGTTTTTTGAATTCATTAAAACAGTTTGACTTAGCAAACATTTATTCAATATTTTGTAAATTTGATCATGCACAAGATTGTTTAATGGCCACAAAAACTCTACTTCATAATCATTTTTACTATTTAAAAAATCTTTTCCCATATCTATTAATTGATTTTTTTTATTATTATTAATTTTATATGATATTTTTTTTAAGTCATTTTTTTTACTATACGCTATGGGTATTAATTCAAAACGATCATTTTTATTAAACAATGGTTTTATAAAGTTTTTAATTGGCTTTATTTTAAGACTATTATTTTTATTTTGTTTATATTTTGTTAATTCTAAATTAGGTTTTATTAGTTTTATAGGCTTTATCTTAATTAAATTTTCTTCCTTTTTTTTTTTATCATTTAATTCCACTTTTATTATTTCTAAATTTCTTGAATCTAAAATATCTCTTTTAAGTTCGGGTAAATCTATCTTTTCTATAGAAATATTTGAAGTAAAATTAATTGATTTTAACTTACTGTTAACAATAGCTTTATTTTTTTTATTTATAGGATTTTCAATAATAATACTCTGAAAATTTAAAAAAAAATAAAAACCAAAAGCTATCAAAAGAATTATATTTAATACAATTGTGATTTTATTTATATTAAGTTTTTGCATTAATTTTTAAAACTATTTAAATGATATAATTCCATGTCCGTAATTAATTCTGCAAGAGAATTTTCTCTTTCTTGATGTGTCATAAATTCATTTTTTATATTTATTTTTTTTGGTTCAACATTTTTAACAATAACCGTTTCTTTTGGACTTGAAATTTCATTAGTATCTTTAATCTTAATTTTATTATTCAATTTATTAATCTTTTTTTCTGCTAAAATTTCATCTATAATATTACGTATTCGAAGATTATTTTTTTTACTTTCTAAATTACTTAATTCTTTTTTATTAAAATCTTCTTTATAATTATTTTTGTTTAAATCAGTAGTTTCTGTAAGATTTTCTTTTTTTTCTAAATTTACAATCTCTTTTTCTTCAATGTTTTTTGCTGTTGCTTTTTTCAATGTAGAAACAACTTCATCTTTAGAAATTTGAGATATTTTATTTTTAGTGTTTACAGTCCATTGAATAAAATTTTCATTTGATTTTGAAGTAAGAAGGTAACCCAAAGAACAAAAGACAATTATGTTAAATATTAAAAATTTCATCTGACACCTCTTTATTTAAGTAAATATTGATTGAGAATTTTTGTTTGCTTATTATAATATTCATAACAAATTATTAAAACACTTCTTAAGAAACCAGATAACGGTAGGCCAATGACAGATGTCATAAAGGCCATACTGAATTGTTCTGTTAATTTTGATATTGTTTCATTTATAGTTTCAACATCAAGTTTAGATGATGATAATTCACCTATTCCTAAACTGATTCCTAAAAGGGTATAAGTTAATGCAATAGTTGATATTAAATTTGAAGACTGTAACCCTGTTTCAAACCAAAATTTTTTTTGATTTATACTTAAGCCGCAAACATTGATTATACATAATATAGAAATCAAAATAAGAAACGAAATCATTAGTATAAAAGTTGTACCAAGAACAGATGTAGCCCAATCGAATATATAAAAAGGTTCATTATCTGTAATCGAGACATAAAAGAGTAATGTTAAGATTATACATCCTAAGAATAT
>CAZWGZ010000160.1:0-4031 GCA_964633395.1 uncultured Rhodobacterales bacterium | reverse complement strand
ACTTGAAGAAAAACCAAAGCCTAAGATGATGGTATTCAAACCAAGACCTTTACATTAATAATAATGATAATGATTATCACAAGCAAAAACAAAGACTTATATTGTTTCTTTAGTTAACATATTCATAAAATAAACCTTTATCTTTCTATTTTTTTAGTAATAATAAATATGGGGAGATATAATTTGAACTCATTAGTATCAGATCAAATAGCATTAATTGATGAAGAAGATCAGCTTAGAGCTGATATGTATTCTTTTTTAGCAAGCTTACTGAGAGCCGAACCGAGTGCTGACTTAGTTAAGCAGTTAATATTACTAAAATCTGACAATACACCTATTGGCAATGCAATAAAAGTTCTAGCTAAATTAGCGTCTTCCCTTGATCTTCATGAAATAAGAGATGAATACGTTAAAATATTTATTGGCGTTGGAAGGGGAGAAATACTTCCTTTTGCTTCTTATTATCTAACAGGGTTTTTAAAAGATAAGCCTCTAGCAAAGCTAAGAAACGATATGAAAGAAATTGGCATTGAAATGTCTGCTGATGTTAAAGAGCCGGAAGATCATATTGCTAGTTTATTTGATATTATGTCAGGGGTGATTCTTGGTAAATTTGATAGAAAATTCTCAATTACAGAACAAAGAGACTTTTTTAATAAGCATCTAGCGCCCTGGGTAGAATTACTTATGAGAGATATAGAGGCTTCAAAAATAGCCGTGTTTTATGCGCCGGTTGGAACATTAGGAAGAGAATTTATAGAAATTGAACGTTCATCGTTCAAAATGGATGTTACAGGGTAGCGATAGGCCCCTGTTCATTGGTTCAAATTATTGAACTTAATATTTGAGGAGTAGATAATGGAAAGTAATAAGCCAAAAAACGGTAGAAGAGAATTTTTAAAAGGTGCGGCAATAACAACTGCTGCAGCTGTTGCAGTCTCTGTTTCAAAAACAGCATCTGCAAATGAGACAATGAATACAACTGGTTCAGGCTACCAGAAGACAAAGCATGTTAAAACA
The DNA here is from genome assembly GCA_964633395.1 of uncultured Rhodobacterales bacterium. GTDB lineage: Bacteria > Pseudomonadota > Alphaproteobacteria > Puniceispirillales > Marisalimonadaceae > CAJJBL01. The sequence goes on along the minus strand of CAZWGZ010000160.1, from coordinate 3,011 downwards.
TATTACGAAACAGCAAGGTTTTAATTTAAATTAATTTATTTTAGGAGGAATACTATGCTTAGAAAGAAGACGAAAGGGGTGGCGATAGGCTCCCAAACTTCATCTTTCATTGGCAGGGCCACAGAAAAAGTAGTTGATAGACGTGCTTTTTTAAAGGGTTCTGGATTAGCAGTTGGAGGATTGGCTACAGCAGCAGCTTTAGTCGGTTCAAATGTTAAAGCTGTGAAAGCTGCGGCTTCAAATTCTGCTGTCACTATAAAGAAGTCAGTTTGCACACATTGTTCAGTTGGTTGTACCGTGATTGCTGAAGTTCAAAATGGTGTTTGGACAGGACAAGAGCCAGGTTGGGATAGTCCAATAAATTTAGGCGCTCATTGTGCTAAAGGTTCATCAGTTCGAGAAACAGCAAGTGGAGAAAGAAGATTAAAGTATCCAATGAAACTTGTTGGTGGAAAATGGACAAGAATGTCATGGGATGATGCCATAAATGAAATTGGTGATAAAATGCTTGATATTCGAAAGAAATCAGGCCCAGATTCAGTTTATTGGTTAGGTTCAGCTAAGTTTAACAACGAACAGTCATATTTATTTAGAAAATTTTATGCATATTGGGGATCTAATAACGGAGATCATCAAGCTAGAATTTGTCACTCTACTACAGTTGCCGGTGTTGCTAACACTTGGGGTTATGGTGCGATGACAAACTCTTACAATGATATCCATAACTCTAAAGCAATCTTTGTAATCGGTGGAAATCCAGCTGAAGCTCACCCAGTTTCACTGATGCATTTAATGAAAGCTAAAGAGCAAAATAATGCACCTTTAATAGTATGTGACCCAAGGTTTACTAGAACTGCTGCTCATGCAGACGAGTATGTAAGATTTAGACCAGGTTCAGACGTTGCATTAATTTGGGGATTAATGTGGCATATCTTTGAAAATAAGTGGGAAGACAAAGAATTTATTAGGCAACGTGTTTATGGAATGGACGATGTAAGAGCCGAAGTAAAAAAATGGAACCCTGAAGAAACTGAAAGAGTAACTGGAGTTCCTGGTTCACAGTTGAAAAGGGTAGCTAAAATAATGGCTAACAATAGACCTGGTACATTTATTTGGTGTATGGGTGGAACTCAGCATACTAATGGAAATAACAATACAAGAGCTTATTGTGCTTTTCAATTAGCTTTAGGTAATATGGGAACTGCTGGTGGTGGTGCAAACATCTTCCGTGGACACGATAACGTTCAAGGTGCAACAGATTTTTGTATTTTATCTCATTCATTACCTGGATATTATGGTCTCTCAGCCGGAGCTTGGAAGCATTGGTCAAGAGTATGGGGTGAAGACTATAATTGGTTAAAAGCTAGATTTGCTTCATTGAAAGGTAAAGATGGTAAAACTAAAAGTTTAATGAACCAAAAAGGTATACCTGTATCCAGATGGATTGATGGTGTTTTAGAAGATAAGGCAAATATTGAACAGCCTGATAATCTAAGAGCAATGGTTTTTTGGGGGCATGCGCCTAACTCTCAGACTAGAATGAAAGAAATGAAAGTTGCGATGGAGAAGCTAGACCTAATGGTCGTGATTGATCCTTACCCAACAGTTTCAGCCGTTTTATCTGATAAAACTGATGGGGTGTATCTATTACCTTCCACAACTCAATTTGAAACTTCTGGATCAGTAACAGCTTCAAATAGATCACTTCAGTGGAGAGAAAAAGTAATTGAGCCTTCATTTGACTCACTTCCTGACCACACAATTATGTATAAGTTTGCAAAAAAGTTTGGTTTTGAGAAGCGTATGTTTAAGCAAATAAAGGTAAATGGTGAGGAACCATTAATTGAAGATATCACTCGCGAGTTTAATACTGGCATGTGGACAATTGGTTATACTGGTCAATCGCCAGAAAGACTAAAAGCTCACATGAAAAACCAACATACATTTGACAGAACCACCTTAAAAGCAATTGGTGGTGAAGTTGACGGGGAGTATTATGGACTTCCTTGGCCTTGTTGGGGAACTCCTGAAATGAAACATCCAGGAACGCCATTATTATATGACACTTCTAAGCCGGTGGCGGAAGGTGGGCTTTGTTTTAGAGCTAGATTTGGTGTTGAGCATGAAGGTAATAATTTATTAGCTGAAGGTTCGTATCCAGTTGGCTCTGAGATTAAGGATGGTTATCCTCAATTTACAATGGCAATGTTAAAAAAACTTGGTTGGGATAAAGATTTAACAGCTAAGGAAAAAGAAGCTATTGATAAAGTTGCTGGAGATAAAACAAACTGGAAAGTAGATTTATCTGGTGGAATTCAAAGAGTAGCAATTAAACATGGTTGTGCGCCTTTTGGAAATGCTAAGGCAAGGGTAAAGGTTTGGACGTTCCCAGATCCAATACCATTACATAGAGAGCCACTATATACTAATAGAAGAGATCTTGTAGCAGACTATCCGACATATTCAGATAGAATGGCATACAGACTTCCAACTCTCTACAAGTCTATTCAGGATGTAGATCACACTGCTAAATATCCAATGATTTTAACTTCTGGACGTTTGGTTGAGTATGAAGGTGGAGGAGATGAAACAAGATCAAACCCATGGCTTGCAGAATTGCAGCAAGATATGTTTGTGGAAATCAATATATCTGATGCAAATGATAAAGGCATAAGAAATGGTGCACAGGTATGGGTTGCAACACCAGAGGGAGCTCGTATTAAAGTGATGGCTCAAGTCACAGAAAGAGTTGCAAAAGGTGTAGCATTCTTACCATTCCATTTTGGAGGTCATATGGAAGGAAAAGATCTAAGGTCTAAATATCCAGAAGGTTCAGATCCTTACGTATTAGGTGAGTCAGCAAACACAGCTTTCACTTATGGATATGATGTTGTAACCCAGATGCAAGAGAGTAAGTGCTCATTGTGTCAAATTGAACCAGCTTAAGGGAGGCTTGAAATGGCACGAATGAAATTCTTATGCGACGCAGAAAGATGTATAGAGTGTAACGC
>CAZWGZ010000159.1:0-4034 GCA_964633395.1 uncultured Rhodobacterales bacterium | reverse complement strand
TTAATATAAATGATTTTTTCATTTAATTTTTTGAGGAGAGTTCCCTTAGCTTCATTTGCGACAATCTTTCCATCATTTATTATTGCAATATGATCACAAAGATTTTCAGCTTCTTCTAAATAATGCGTAGTTAAAATTATTGTAACTCCAAGCTTATTTAATTCTTTGAAATGGTTCCATAATTTTTGTCTTAATTCTACATCAACTCCAGCTGTCGGTTCATCAAGTATTAGAATAGGAGGTGAATGTACCATCGCTTTTGCAACTAATAATCTTCGTCTCATTCCACCTGATAATTTTCTACTATAAGCGTTAGCTTTATCACTTAAATCCATTAATTTTAATAGTTCTTCAGTTTTACGAACTAATTTTGGAACGTTAAACATGCCAGAATGTAAATTTAATAATTCGTATGGAGTAAAAAACGCATCTATATTTAACTCCTGTGGAACGATACCGACAGCTAATTTTGACTGTTTCCTTTCTCTATCAATATCTATTCCCCAAACTGATACTTTTCCTGAGCTTTTAAATACTGTTCCTGAAACTATATTTATTAATGTTGATTTCCCAGCTCCATTAGGTCCTAATAAACCAAATATACTTCCTACTTTAATATTTAAAGAAATATTATCTAATGCAATATTCTTATTATCACCATCATAAACTTTACTAAGATTTTTAATTTCTAGTGCTAATTCGTTTTTAGGTATTTCCCAATTTCTATCTGACATACTTATTCCTTTTAATTTTATTTAATCTATATTTGTATAAAAATTATCTAATTGAAGGACTTAATCTTCAGTTAATGACAAATTTTATAAATTCTTTATAATATAAATTTTTTATAAAGTTATCTTAATATACATGAAATTTGGTTTCATATTATTAAAATAAGTAATAAAGTAAACTAAATCCCTTTAGTAAAAATAATAAGTTTAATAAATTTAATGAGTTAAAATGGAATTAGATCAAGAAAAAAATAAAATAAAACCTATTTTTAAATGCGGTGATCCTAATAATTTAGTTTTAATTGATGGGTCAGGATATATTTTTAGAGCTTTTTATGGATTGCCTCCAATGAATAATAAGGATGGAGTTCCCGTAAATGCGGTATTTGGTTTTACAAGTATGTTAATGAAACTAATTGACGATCTCAAGCCTAAATATGCAGCTGTAGTTTTTGATGTTTCTAGAAAGACTTTTAGAAATGATTTATATGAAGCTTACAAAGCAAATAGATCATCACCTCCTGATGAGCTAGTACCTCAATTTTCTATCATAAGAGATGCAACTCAAGCAATGGGCTTGCCTGCTATAGAATTAGAAGGCTTTGAAGCTGATGATTTAATTGCAACCTACTCAAAATTAGCGTCTAGCTCAAACAAGAATACAATTATTGTTTCAAGTGATAAAGACTTGATGCAGTTAGTTGATCATAATACTGTAATGTTAGATCCTATGAAACAAGTTTGGATTGATGATAAAAAGGTTTTTGAAAAGTTTGGTGTGTTTCCAAATAGAGTAGTTGATCTCCAATCGCTTGCAGGCGATAGCAGTGACAATGTGCCTGGCGTGCCTGGCATTGGTATCAAAACTGCTGCAGAATTAATAAATGAATACGGAGATTTAGATCAATTATTACTAAGAGCACCGGAAATAAAACAAAATAAAAGGAGAGAAAATCTTATTGAATTTGCAGATCAAGCCCGTTTATCTAGATCTCTTGTAACTTTAGAAAAAAATGTTCCTATTACTCATTCAATAGAAGAGTTTGAGATAAGCCAAATTTTGGATTTAAATAAAATAAGACCTTTTCTTGAATTACATGGTTTTAATAGGTTATTGAATAAATTAGAAATTAATAAAAATGAAACGTTTAAAGAATTTAGTAATGACGAAGGTATTGTCATTAAAAGTAATACTAGTAATTTTATAAATATAAAAAAACAATATGAATTGATTTCAAAGATTTCTGATTTGTCAAATTTTATTGATAAATGTTATGAGAAATCGATAATTTCCGTTGATTGTGAGACTAATTCATTAGCAGCTAAAACAGCTGTGTTAGTAGGGTTATCATTATCATATGACGAAGGAAAAGCTTGTTATATTCCACTTAGGCATGGATCAGATTTGATTGATGAGCAATCAGATTTTCTTGAAGATAATAAAGAAACTTTTGATCAAATACCTTTTGAACAAGTTATTGAAAAAATAAAACCTATGTTAGAAGATAGTTCCATTTTGAAAATTGGGCATAATATCAAATACGATGCCTTAGTCATGAAACAAAAAAACAATGGAAATATTAATTTATATCCTATTGGAGATACAATGTGTCTTTCTTATGTTGTGGACCCTGGTAGAGTAGATAATCATAAACTTGATAGTTTAGCCTCACGAGAATTAGATTACATTACAATCAAATATGAGGATGTTTGTGGTAAAGGCAAAAATCAAATTAAATTTAATCAAGTATCTCCAGCAGACGCTTTAAATTATGCAGCAGAAGATGCTGATGTTACTCTTGCACTTTATAATAGGCTTTTGCCAAGAATAATTAGTGATAAAAAATTTACTGTTTATAAGCGATTAGAGAATCCATTGATAGATGTATTAATGGAGATGGAAAATACAGGAATTTTAGTAAATCCAAAAAAATTAAAAGATATTTCAAATAATTTATCAATAGAAATAAGAAACTTAGAAAATAAGATATTTCAGATAACTGGTAATAAATTCAATATTGGTTCTCCAAAGCAATTAGGTAAAATTTTATTTGAAAATATGAAAATAGATGGAGGAAAACGCTCTAAAAACGGCTCATGGCAAACGAGCGTTGATGTTTTAGAAAATATTTCTGACGCTGGTTATGAGGTCGCTGATCTTATTTTAAACTGGAGACATTTTTCAAAGCTTAAAAGCACTTATTCAGACGCTTTAGTTGAACAGATAAATCCAGAAACTAAAAGAGTGCATACAAGTTACTCTATGGTTGGAGCAAGCACAGGAAGATTGTCATCCTCAAACCCAAATTTACAAAACATACCTATTCGTTCCGAAGAAGGTAAATTAATTAGAACTGCTTTTGAAGCTAAAAAGGATTTTTCATTGGTATCTATGGATTACTCTCAAATAGAGTTGAGATTAATTGCGCATATAGCTGACGAAAAAGTAATGTTAGAAGCATTTAATCGAGATCTAGATATTCATGCTGATACGGCTTCTAAAGTGTTTAATATACCAATCAATGAAATGACATCTGAATTAAGACGAAAAGCTAAGGCCATTAATTTTGGAATTATTTATGGAATTTCACCATATGGTTTAGCTAAGCAATTAAAATGTTCTTCTAATGAGGCAAAATTATTTATCACTTCGTATTTCAATAGATTTCCTAGAATTAAAGATTATATGGAAGATATAAAGAGTGGGTTGTATGAAAATGGTTATGTTGAAACTTTATTTAATAGGCGTGTTTATATTAATGGAGGTGATGCTTCAAATAAAAATTTAAGAGGCTTTGCTGAACGACAAGCGATTAATGCTCCTATTCAAGGAACTGCTGCAGACATAATAAAAAATGCAATGATACAAATTCATAGAGAATTAAGTGATTATAAAAAAGATGTATCAATGTTGATGCAAGTTCATGACGAATTGGTATTTGAGATTAATAAAGACAAAATACAAGAAATTAAAAATATTATTGTGCCTATTATGGAAACTGCAAATTTACCAATGGTACCTCTCAAGGTTAATTTAAAAGTCGATATAGGATACGGTAATAACTGGGCAGAAGCACATTAATTTAGATTTATTAAACATAAAAAAACCTAAATTAATCTTGAATAAACCTTAATTATGAATTTAAATAAGCTATAAATTATATTTTTTTGTTTATTATTAAATAGGTAGCATTATGAGTGAAAAGATAATTCTAGTTGACGATGATAGTAATATTCTAGCTTCTGTTTCAGTGGCTTTGCGAGCGGAAGGCTGGGATGTTGAAACTTATCCTGATGGTGAAA
>CAZWGZ010000158.1:0-4051 GCA_964633395.1 uncultured Rhodobacterales bacterium | reverse complement strand
AATCCCATTCATCATCAGGTAATTTATGTTCAAATCTAACTCCTAAATAATTATTGATTTCAGTTTCATAGTCTAAACAGTTTATTTTATTAGCAAATTCAGATCTTTTATTTCCTACTAAATGATCTACAAATTCGACTAATATGGGAGGATTCAACATTCCATCCAATGCTTTTTCTACAATTTGACTGTACTCAGAATCAAATATAAATATTTGAGCCTCTCCATGTCCTAAAATAAAATTTACTGTGTGGCTATCTAATCTAGTATTAATAGCATTAATAATACTTGAGGCCATTGGTATACCATAATGGCATTCCCACATTGTGGGGATATTTGGAAGCATAACTGCAGTTACACTTCCATGAATTAGCTGTTTATTTCTTATAAAGTGAGCTAACGCGTCACATCTAGCTCCTGCTTCCTTATAATTTATTTTGTAATCTTTATATTCGACAGCAATATGATTAGGAAACGTATTTCTAGTCCTTTCAAGAAAAGATAAAGGACTTAAAGGGGCATAATTTGCTTGATTTTTATTTAAACCATCTTCAAAGATAGACATTATTAATTTCCTCCCATTAACATTAATAATGGTATGATTTTATTTTATCAACTAAGAATAATATTTTATATTAAAAAAAACTATTACAGAATATTGGAGTTCATAATGCCCTACTCATCTCCCATAGAAGATACTCAATTTATTTTAGAAAATTTGTTACCTCCTCATAATGAATTAGATACTTCTACAATTGAAGCTGTTTTGGGAGAAGCAGGTAAGTTAGCTGATAATTATTTGGCTCCCCTCAATCACTATGGTGATAAAAATAATCCTATATTAAGACAAGACCACGAAGTCGAAACGCCGAAAGGTTTTAGTAAAGCTTTCTCTGAAATAGCCAAAGGAGGATGGATAGGCGTGGCTAGTGATTCAACCTATGACGGAATGGGATTACCTCTAAGGATGGGAGCGGCCATAAATGAATATTGGCACGGAGCAAATATGTCATTTGCTTTATGCAGTCTTCTTACTCAAGGATTAATTGACGCTTTTACTTTAGTTGGAACTGAAGAAGAAAAAAAAGAATATTTACCTAAATTTAATTCTGGTGTCTGGACTGGTACGATGAATCTTACTGAACCACAATCAGGTACTGATCTTGCTACTATTAGAACTAAAGCTGATTACGATGGAGAAAACTGGAGAGTTAGAGGTCAAAAAATTTATATTACCTATGGTGAACATGATATGTCAGAAAATATTATTCACCTTGTTCTTGCCAGAACTGAGGGAGCTCCAGAAGGTGTTAAAGGAATTTCTACTTTTATTGTACCAAAGTTTTTAAAAGATAAAAATGGTAATTATTCAAAAAGAAATGATTTAAAATGCGTTTCAATTGAACATAAAATGGGAATCAAAGCTAGTCCAACTGCCGTCATGTCATATGGTGAAGAAGAGGGTGCCGTAGGCTACATGCTTGGGGAAGAAGGTAGAGGCATTGAATATATGTTCATTATGATGAATAGAGCAAGATTTGATGTTGGACTTCAAGGAATGGCTATTTCTGAAGCAGCAAGACAGAAAGCTTACGAATACGCAACAATCAGAGTTCAAGGAACTCCAATAAATAGAGAAAAAGGAACTGCAATAATTGGGCATGGCGATATAAAAAGGTTACTTCTCTCAATGAGAAGTCTAACAGAAGCTATGAGAGCGCTTATTTTAGTCTCCTCTGAAATTTTAGAAAGAGCTCACAATGGTGATGATAAAGCTTCAGTTAGACAAGCTTTTCTTATTCCTATAATTAAAGGATGGTCGACAGAACTTGCACAGGAAATAACAAGTAATGGAGTTCAGATTCATGGTGGAATGGGATTTATTGAAGAAACAGGAGCAGCTCAATATATGAGAGATGCAAGAATTCTTCCAATTTATGAAGGCACTAACGCAATACAAGCTAATGATTTTATGTTTAGAAAAACTATAAAAGATAATGGTCAGGCTGCTAAATCATTTTTAAAACAGATACTTTTTGATTGTGAAGAAAATTCTGAAATTACAAAGATAATTAAATTAACCACAGAAACTCTAGACTATATTTTAGATAATAGAGACGATCTAGAAATGTTATCATGTATCAGTTTTGATTATATGATGGGATTTGGATATTTAGTCGGTGGATGGCTAATGAATCAAGCAAAAATAAAAGCAAATTCAATGTTACTTAAAAATCCAAAAAATGAAATATTTTTGAAAAGTAAAATAGTATCGGCTGAATTTTATAACCTTCATATACTCCCAAGAGTTCTAACTCACTTTGAGATCGTTCAAAAGGGTGGAAGTCTAGTCAAGTTAACAAGTGATTCTAACATTTAACATATAAAATATAATTTTTAAGCAACATACTATAACTTAAGTTATTGATAATGTTTATTTTATTTTTAGAAAAAAATTATTAAACTTTATGTTGCTTTTAAAGATTTTTTGGTTAGCCTATAGTTTAAAGGTAGTGGGGGCTACTAGTTATATGTAGTGAGGGCTACATGTTTTCTAAGTAAAATCTCTTCTTACATATTTAATGTTTTTTAGCTTAATTAATTTTACTAATGCTGAGAAATATTTTGAATTTAACGTTGTTTAAAGTGATTTAACTAAAAGAAAAAAAATGTCTAATTATCCAAATATTAAAACACATAATACTCTTCCAAAAGTTCTGCGCCATAGAGCTGAATCTATGCCAACAACTATTGCCTTACGAGATAAAGACCTTGGAATATGGAACGAAATTACTTGGAAAGAATATCATGATAATGTTTCCTACCTCGCTCTTGGTTTATCTAAAAAGGGCTTTAAACTGGGTGATGTAATTGGCCTTATAGGTGATAATAAACCCTCTTGGCTTTTCTTTGAGATTGCTGCTCAAGCAGTTGGAGGTATGAGTTTAGGTATTTATAGAGATACTCTTGACGAAGAAGTCGGATACTTAATAAATGCTGCAAAGGTAAACTTTGCTTATGCAGAAGATCAAGAGCAGGTTGATAAGCTTCTTAGTATAAAAAGAGCTAAAAACAATAATATTACAATTTTTTATGAAGATAGTAGGGGGTTAAAAGAATTAAATGATCCACATATTATTGACATGCTTGATTTAATCAAAGAAGGCAAAGCTATTGCTGCTAAAAATCCGAACAAGTATAATCAATTAATTGATAAAATATCTTCTGACCAAAATGCCATACTATGTACGACTTCTGGAACAACATCTAATCCAAAGCTAGCAATGTTACCAGGAGGAAAGTTTATTGAGCATGTAGTTAGGTATTTGAACGTTGATCCTAAAACTATTGATGATGAATATGTTTCTGTTCTCCCTTTTCCATGGATTATGGAACAAACTTATGCCGTTGGTTTTAATATTGTAGGCGGTATGAAGGTTAATTTTCCAGAACGGCCTGATACCGCTATGGAAGATATGCGTGAGATTGGGCCAACATTTATGCTTGGTGCACCAAGATTATGGGAACAAATTGCAGCAGACATGCGTTCAAGAATTTTAGATGCGCCCAAAATAACTCAATGGCTTTTTAATGTAATGGTAGAAAGAGGATTAAAAGCAGTTGATCAAGGTAAAAGAGATTTTCTTGCTGATAAACTACTTTTTTCTTCATTAAAAGATAGACTTGGGTTTAGTAAAGTAACTTCTGCAGCAACAGGTGGGTCTGCTATTGGGCCTGAAACGTTTAAATTTTTCTTGGCAATGGGAATCCCATTAAGACAACTTTATGGTCAAACAGAATTAATGGGCGCCTATACACTTCAAGATGTTCCAAAAGGATCTATGGATTGTGAAACAGTTGGATTTCCATTTCCTGATTGTGAAATAAAAATTGTGGACCCAGATCCAAATGGAATGGGTGAAATTATTACAAAACATCCAAGTATGTTTTCTGGATATTATAATGATACAAAGGCATTTAAGGATACAATTAAAAAAGGTTGGATGTATACTGGAGATGCTGGATTTATTGATGAAAGTGGAAGACTCAA
>CAZWGZ010000157.1:0-4055 GCA_964633395.1 uncultured Rhodobacterales bacterium | reverse complement strand
TTCAAAACGAAAGGATACAATAATGGATGTTTTAGTTCCAATACTAGGAGAATCTGTTGTAGAAGCGACAGTTTCTAAGTGGATTAAAAAGCAAGGTGAATTTGTTGAAATGGATGAGCCAATTGTAGAATTAGAAACGGATAAAGTTACGTTAGAAGTGCCAGCTGCAATTTCTGGAACTCTTGATAACCTTGTGGTTTCTGAAGGTGATACTGTTGAGGTTGGTGCTTTATTAGCAATAATTAATGCTGGAGAAAAGCCAATAGAAAAATCCAAGCCAGCTAAAAAAATAACTGAACCTGAAATAACTGAACATAAACCATTAGTTGAATTAGCAAATAAGCAGGATGCAAATATAAATCAGATTATTTCTAAAAATCGAAATAATAAAAATCTAGAAGAGCGTGTTCCTATGTCACGGCTTCGACAAGCTATAGCTCGGAGACTAAAAGAAGCTCAAAATACAGCAGCTATGTTAACTACTTATAATGAAGTAGATATGACAGCATTAATGGAAATGAGAAGCAATTATCAGGATAGTTTTGAGAAAAAAAACGGAGTAAGGCTGGGCTATATGAGCCTTTTTGTTAAAGCTGCAATTGACGCTCTAAAAGAGTACCCAGCAGTGAATGCTGAAATCGAAGGTAATGAAATAATTTATAAAAATTATTATAATATTGGTGTAGCAGTAGGTACTTCTCAAGGATTGGTGGTTCCAGTAATAAAAGATGCTGATATGATGACAATTGGTGAAACTGAAACTACAATTGCACAATTTGGAAAAAAAGCTAAAGAAGGTAATCTTGCAATATCTGATATGGCTGGTGGAACTTTTACAATTTCAAATGGAGGTGTTTATGGATCATTGATGTCATCTCCAATTTTAAATCCACCACAATCAGGTATTTTAGGAATGCATAAAATTCAAAAAAGGCCAGTTGCAATTGGTAATAATATTGAGATAAGACCAATGATGTATTTAGCTCTATCTTATGATCATAGAATAATTGATGGAAGAGAAGCTGTATCATTTTTGGTAAGAATTAAAGAAATAATAGAAGATCCAAGACGGTTGGTATTAGGCGCTTAATTTAAAGGTAAAACATGTCAGATAATAAGTATGATCTAGTGGTAATCGGCGCTGGTCCAGGCGGATATGTTGCTTCTATTGTTGCTTCTCAAAAAGGTATGAAAGTTGCTACTATAGAAAAACGTGAAACCTTAGGAGGTACATGTTTGAATGTTGGTTGCATTCCATCAAAGGCCATGCTTCATGCTTCAGAGCAATATGAAAATGCTATAAAGTCAAATGGAATGAATGAGTGGGGCATAAATTGTAAAGATGTAAGTTTAGATCTAGAAAAATTATTAAATAGAAAAACAAATATAGTCAAAGATCTAACAAAAGGGATTAGTTTTTTATTTGGAAAAAACAAAATAACTAATTATGTAGGGACAGCTAAAATAATTTCTTCAACTCAAATAGAATTAAGTAATAATGGGAAAAAGGATATAATTAATACCAATAAAATTATCATTGCAACTGGCTCTGAACCTTCTGTCTTACCTAATATTAATATAGATGAAAAAAAAATTGTAACATCAACGGGTGCCCTTGAACTTAAAATGGTACCTAAGAAAATGATAGTAATTGGTGGTGGTGTTATTGGGCTTGAAATGGGTACTATATGGAGAAGACTTGGTGCAGAAGTTGAAGTTATAGAGTATCTACCTAGGATTTTGCCTGGTATGGATAGTGAAATTGCAGAAAAATTCATGAAAATACTTCAAAAACAAGGTATTAAATTTAAATTAGGCCATTCTGTTGAAACAGCAAAAACTGATAATGATAAGGTTAAATTGACAATCAAAGATGTTATTAATGGTAATATCGAAAAATTAGAATCAGATGTAGTATTAGTTGCAGTTGGTCGTAAACCTAATACTAATGGATTAGGCTTAAAAGAATTGGGTTTAGAAATTGATAAACATGGTTTTATAAATACAAACAGTAATTTTGAAACATCAGTCCCAAATATTTATGCAATAGGTGATGTAATAAAAGGTCCAATGTTAGCACATAAAGCTGAAGAAGATGGAGTTGCAGCGGTAGAAATAATTAATGGAGAAGCTGGGCATGTGGACTATAATCTTGTGCCAGGAATTATCTATACTTCACCTGAAGTGGCTGTTATAGGTCAAACAGAAGATAACTTAAAAGAACAAGGAATAGAGTACAATAAAGGTGTATTTCCTCTTTCAGCCAATAGTAGAGCAAAAGCTATAGGCCATACAGATGGAATGGTAAAAATACTTTCTGATAAATCAACAGATAAAATATTAGGTGCTCATATGATTGGTCATGAAGCAGGCACAGTTATTCACGAACTGTCAGTAGCTATGGGCTTTGGAGCTTCGTCTGAAGATGTAGCAAGAATATGTCATGGACACCCGACTGTTAATGAAGCAGTTAAAGAAGCTGCTTTAGCAACATATTCTAAACCAATTCATTTTTAATTAACTCCCATTTTGCTATAAAAAACAAGTATGATGACGCCTAATACTATCAAGAAAAGACCAATTAATGCCATTAAGTCAGGCACTTCTTTATACTTTAAAGCGCCTATAAGAGTAATGGCTGCAATACCAACCCCTGCCCAAATTGAATAAGTAATAGCAATGGGAATTGTCTTCATTGCAAGCATCATAAAATAAAATGCTGCCCCATAACCTATTACCACATAGGTACTAGGAATTAATTCTGAAAAATTATTAGTACTTTTTAAATAAGTTGTTCCAATTACTTCTCCCGTAATAGCAATTAATAAATAAATATAACCCATTATTTTCCTCTGATTAAGACATTATATATTTATAATGTTTGACACTTTCAAATACAATATGAGATTATTTAAATAATTAAAGGAGGTTAAATTATGAATGAAATATCAAACGAAACTGGATATATTTCTAATAATAAATTTTATGAAGAAAGAAAGGATCTTGCTGCAGCATTTAGATGGGCTGAAAAAACTAATCTTCATGAAGCTGTAGCCAACCATTTTAGCTTAGCCGTAAATCCAAACGGAACTGAATTCTTAATGAATCCAAATATGTGGCATTTCTCAAGAATTAAAGCATCTGATTTACTATTGCTTGATGTAAATGATACATCGGTACTTGAGAAAGAAAATGCACCTGACGCTACTGCATGGTGGCTTCATGGAGCTATTCACAAATTATGTCCTCACGCAAGGTGTATTATGCACGTGCACTCTGTATATGCTACAGTTTTAGCATCTTTAGATGAATGTATATTGCCACCTATAAATCAAGTTGCTGCAATGTTTTTTGGTAGACAAGTAATTGATAAAAACTACGGTGGATTAGCTTTTGAAGAAGAAGGTGCTAGATGTGCAAACTTATTATCTAACCCCAAAATACATACAATGATAATGGGTAATCATGGTGTTTTAGTTTTAGGAAAAAATGTTGCAGAAACATTTAATAGGTTATTTCACTTTGAACGAGCTGCGGAAGGTTATATTAATGCACTTCAAACGGGTAAAAAAATTAGCATTTTAAACGATATTATAGCAGAAAAAACTGCTGCAGAGTTAGATAATGAAGAATTTCCTAACCCAGCAGGAACTGCTTTTTTAAGAGAGATCAAATTAATATTGGATGAAGAAAGTTCTAATTATAAAGATTAAAAACTATTTACTTAGATTTTTTTTATTTATATACACACTTAAAAGTGATGCATCATAATCTGACCAACCACTGTTAATGGCTTCTTCAACATAAGACATAGCGCTTTTAATGACATGTAAATCATTTCCATTTTTTTTACCCTCTTCTATCATTAATTTCATATCTTTTAATGAAGATGATGCGTTAAAAGTGGAAGATAGATTAGTTTCATTATTCATAGCTTGTATTATTGAATTTACCTTTAAATGTGCTACTTTTGCAACTCCAGAACTATCCATTAAAATATCCAAAGCTTTTTCAAATTTAATACCTGAATTAGTAGCTATTGAGATAGCTTCTCC
>CAZWGZ010000156.1:0-4062 GCA_964633395.1 uncultured Rhodobacterales bacterium | reverse complement strand
AAACACCTGCCGAAATTGCTATATCAATTCTTGCAGAATTAACAAATTATAGACGCACAAAATTTGATGAACAAATATAATATTCATTCTATAAAAAAAATATTATTGGCTGCTGGATCAAGTAAACGTTACGGAACAGAAAATAAACTTTCTGCATTAATTAATGGTAAGTCTGTAATTAATCATACACTTGATGCATTATTAAAAACTTTTCATCATAATGAAATCATAGTTGTGGTAGGACATGATTTTCAAAACATAATTAATTTAATTAATAATCCAAAAATTAACTATGTTAAAAATCAAAATTATAAAAATGGGATAGGAACATCAATATCGTCTGCTATGAAAAAAATTGATCCCAATACTGATGGTGTAATGATAATTCCAGGAGATATGCCTTTTATAACAATAGAAGATTTAATCAAACTAGAAAGAAAATTTTTGGAATTAAAATGTACAAAAGTTGTTTGTCCAAAACATAATGGTATTATTGGAAACCCAGTTTTACTTCCTAAAAGCTATTTTAAAATATTAGAAAGTTTAAATGACGACATTGGGGCAAAACCTTACATTAAAGATAAAGATTTATCTTTTGTTCACACCAATTTTGGAACAAACTTTGATGTAGACACCGTTGAAAATTTAATCAAAGCTAAAAGGTTATAAGCTATAATTTTATATTTAAGAAGCTGCTCTTGCTGCTTTTTTTCTCTCATGCTCTTTTAAATATCTTTTTCTAACTCTTAGGCTTACTGGAGTAACTTCAACTAACTCATCGTTATTAATAAACTCTAAAGCAAATTCTAAAGTTACATTAATTGGTGTTGTTAACGTTACAGCTTCGTCGGTTCCAGAAGATCTAATGTTAGTAAGTTGTTTACCCTTAAGAGGATTAACTACTAAATCGTTATTTCTACTATGTATACCTATAATCATACCTTCATAAATTTCTATGCCTGCCTCTACAATCATCTTTCCTCTATCTTGAAGATTAAATAAGGCATATGGAACCGCTTTACCCTGACCAATAGATATAAGTGCACCGTTCCTTCTTCCTGTATGTAATCCTTGAATAATTGGTCCATATTTGTCAAAAGAATGGTAAAGCAGACCAGAACCAGAAGTTAAAGTTAAAAACTCAGCCCTAAAACCTATCAAACCTCTACTTGGCATATTATAATCTAAACGAACTCTTCCTTTTCCATCCGAAACCATATCTGATAATGAAGCTTTTCTCTCACCCATTTTTTCCATTATCTTACCTTGATGTATCTCTTCAACATCTATGGTTACACTTTCGTATGGCTCTTGTTTTACCCCATCTGTAATTTTAGTGATTACTTCTGGAGAAGAAACTCCCATTTCAAAGCCTTCTCTTCTCATATTTTCAATTAAAATTGATAAGTGCAATTCTCCTCTGCCAGAAATTCTAAATTTGTCTGGATTATCTGTATCTTCAACTCTTAATGCAACATTGGTTTTTAACTCTTGATGCAGTCGATCCCTGATTGATCTACTTGTAACTAACTTACCTTCTTGCCCTGCAAATGGACTATCATTGACTTGTATCACCATACTTATGGTTGGTTCATCAACAGATAATTTCTCAAGTATCTCTAATTTACCTTGTTCGCAAATAGTATCAGAAATTTTGAGTTCACCTAATCCACTAATCGCTACAATATCTCCTGCGCTAGCTTCATCAACTTCTTGTTTATCAAGGCCATGAAAATTCATAATTTGTAAAACTTTCCCTTGGCGCACTGAACCATCAACACTTCCAATACTCACGGATTGACCTTTTTTAACTTGACCTCTTCTAATTCGTCCAGTCCCAATCAGTCCAACATAACTTGAATAGCTCAACGCTGAAACTTGAATTTGAAGGTTACCATTAGGGTCAACTTTGGGAGCCGCTACATTGTTTATTATAGTTTCAAATATAGTATCCATATTATCTGTCTTATTTGACAAATCCTCTGTTGCCCAACCTTGTATTGCTGAAGCGTATACTACTGGAAAGTCTAGTTGATTTTCATCAGCACCCAATCTATCAAAAAGATCAAATGTTTGATCTAATACCCAGTCAGGTCGGGCACCATCCCTATCCACTTTATTTATTACCACAATAGGGCGCAACCCTGCTTGCAGAGCTTTCTTAGTTACGAAACCAGTTTGAGGCATAGGACCATCTACGGCATCTACTAATAGTAGAACAGAGTCAACCATAGACAAAACTCTTTCAACTTCTCCACCAAAATCAGCATGACCTGGAGTATCTACAATGTTAATTCTAAATTCTTTCCACCTAAGCCCAGTATTTTTTGATAGTATAGTAATCCCTCGTTCTTTTTCTAAATCATTAGAATCCATAACTCTTTCAACTGTTTGAGAGTGAGCTGCAAACGTTCCAGATTGTTGTAATAACATATCGACCAATGTAGTCTTGCCGTGATCGACATGAGCAACTATTGCTATATTTCTTATTAATTTAATTTTATCTTCTAACGTTAAATTATTACTCATCATAAACTCTATTATTTTAATTAATTATTTTTAATATACAAAAAAGCCTATATAGCTCTTTATTAAGAGATTTGTCACGTAATAAAATTATTCTAAGTTTATAAAATAAAATTCATATCAATCATTAGACAAATATATCTTCGTCATTATTTGAAACAGTCTTTATCTTTTCTATTTTTAATGCCAAAGCAAGTAATGGCGGAACCATTAACAATGTTAGCAATGCTGAGGTAGCTAACCCTCCAAAAACTACTGTACCAATACCCCTGTAAAGTTCTGAACCTGACCCTGGAAATATAACTAATGGAATCAAACCAAATAAACTTGTTAAAGTTGACATAAAAATTGGTCTAATTCTATTTCTTGTAGATTCTGTGATTGCCTCAGATATTTTCATACCTTCATACCTCATGTGCCATAATGTTTGTTCAACCATTAAGATAGAGTTATTAACAACAATACCTGCTAATATTATGAAACCTAACATAGTCAACATATCTAATGGTTGTGGAGAGAATTTATTTAAAATAACTAATCCTAAAACACCGCCAGCACCAGCTACAGGGACCGTTATCATAATTACCAATGGGAGTATAAAAGAGCGCATAAGAACTGTAAGGAGTAAAAAAATAACAAACAAAGCTATTAGTACATTCTGCTTCATTGCGATCCAGGTTTGCTCTAATTCGCTTGCAGCTCCAGATAAATTTACAGAAACGCCTTCTGGAATATTATTTTCTATAGGATCAATTACTAAATTTTGGAGCTTTAAAACAGCATCTTCCAAAGGTATACTTTCATGCGGACGAAGCTGTAAAGTTAATACTCTTCTTCCTGACAATCTTTTAATTTGCTCAGGCATTCCTAATAATTTTATGTTTGCAACTTGAGATAACCTTACAAGTTCACCTGTTTTTGTTATAATAGGTAAGTCTTTTAAATCATCAATTTTATTAGAATTGGCTTTATTTGAAGTTAGAATTAATTCTACCAATCTACCTTCAAAAGGTATTTCTGTAACTCTTATTCCATCATTATAAACATCCAATGATTGAGCAAACTCTCTGGCAGTCATTCCAACAATTGCAAGTTTTTCAGGAATTGGCTCTATCATCACTTGAGGAGAACCAGATCCTATTTGAGGGACAGAACGTACTTGATGACCATCTTTTGGAGGGAAATGAAATCTAATGTTTCTTATTATTTGTTGCGCAGTTGGCTGTATTTGATCCAAAGATGAGCCTGTAATTTGAACTTTAATAACTCTTGCTCCTCCAACCGATCTTCCAAATAAAGAAGCCTGTTGTGCAAAAGCTCTCGCACCTGGTTGAGTTCTAATAGGCTTAGTAAGTACTGGTAGAATTTCTCTTACTCTATCTGGATTTTCAGTTGCAGCTCCTGCAAATGCTCCGCCTGAATAAGCTACAAAGAAAAAGCGTGCAATTTTAGGTTTTCCATACTCTCCTTCAACTTTAGACTCCCAAAGTGGCCTAGCTGCATTTTCCATTGATCTAGCTATATCAATAGTAGCTG
>CAZWGZ010000155.1:0-4102 GCA_964633395.1 uncultured Rhodobacterales bacterium | reverse complement strand
GTAACGCTTAAAAAAACACCGGAAGGTTGAATGATAACCAAGCGTTACACAAGATGGGTTTTTATTAAATTATTTTTGTCGCTTATGCAAGCATTATAGTTTTAAAGACAATTATGAATAATTAATTGATTTTATGCCTTTAATGATAGAAATTGTGTTTAAAAAATCTTGAGTAAATTTAATGTTTTCTTTAATTTTAATATTAACAAAGCTTCCGTCAACAAGTAATTCAAGATAAATAAATGATGGACCGGATTTTAACTTTTCTGTACTTGATTTAATATATTTTATACAACTTAAATCAGTGATTGAAAGGGTTAAGTTGAATTTTGCATTTGCAATACATTCATCAAATCTTCTTAATCTTTTAGCGATAATTCTTAAGCCTTGATTAACTTCATTTTTAATTTCAGCATCAATTAATATTGGTTTTTTTTCATCTAACAATGATTCAAATTTATTCAAAATGTCAGAATACAATATTACTTCGCAATTTCCTCCTAAATCATTTAACTCAATAACTGCCCATTTACCTCTTGAAGATTGTCTTTTTTGAACTTTAAAAATCAATCCACATAACTGTATATTTTTTTTAGTTCCTTTTTGAAATTGTTCCAATAATTCAGAAGAATTGATTATATTTAAGGTTTTTAGAACAATTGAAAAATTATTAAGAGGATGCGAAGACAAATACATACCTAATGAAGTAAATTCATTGTTTAATTTTTCAATGAAGCTCCAATCTAATACATTTGGTATATCAATTAACAACTCATCACTATTAATATTATTAAATAAGTTATCTTGATTAGCAATTTTATCTTTTTGAATAGATTGTGAGTAATTTAACATTACATCAATAGAATTAAAAAGTTTATTTCTATTTGAATCCAAACAATCGAAAGCTCCTGCTTTTATCAAGCTCTCGAATGCTTTTTTACCTAGAAGATTATATGGAACTTTAATTAAAAAATCATCAATATTTTTAAATATACCTTTTTCATTCCTAATTTCTACAATTTTAATAACAACCTCATTACCAACATTTTTTAAGGAAGATAGTGAATATCTTATAAATTCTTTTTTATCCTTAGTTATTTCAATAGAGAAATAATTTTTACTCTGATTAATACATGGAGGTTCAAGTATAATATGTGTTTTTTTTAAATCATGAAAAAAAACTGATAGTTTTTCAGAATTATTAAATTCTACTGACATCATTGAAGCAAAAAACTCATGAGGAAAATTACATTTGATCCAAGCCGTTTGATATGCGATTAATGCATATGCTGCAGCATGGGATTTATTAAACCCATAACCAGCGAAAGCAGAAATTTGGTCGAAAATCTCATTAGCATTTTCTTTTTTAATTCCATTTTTACTTGATCCTTCTAAAAAAGCATTTTTTTGTTGAAGCATTTCGTCATGGTCTTTTTTACCCATAGCTCTTCTTAATATATCTGCGCTACCTAAAGAAAAATCAGCTAACACTTGGGCTGCTCTTAAAACCTGTTCTTGGTAAATAAATATTCCATATGTCTCTTTTAAAACCTCTTCTAAATCAGAATGCATATATATAATTTTTTCGTTTCCATGTTTCCTATTAATATAACTTGGAATATTTTCCATTGGACCTGGACGATATAGCGAAACAACAGCTATAATATCTTCAAATCTATCTGGTTTTAGTCCCTTAAGAACATCTTTCATACCAGCTGATTCTAATTGAAATACTCCTGTTGTAGATCCTGTTGAAAGCATCTCATAGGTCTTAGTGTCATCTAGTAAAATTTTTGTAAGATTAAAATCTTCTTGCTTTTTTTTAATTAAACTTTCTGCTTTTGCTAGAACTGTTAATGTCTTTAAACCTAAAAAGTCAAATTTAACTAGCCCTGCTTTTTCTACAAATTTCATATTGAATTGTGTTGCGGGAATCTCATCATCATTTAATTTGTATAAAGGAACTAATTCATTTAACGGTCTATCTCCGATAACTAAGCCAGCGGCATGCGTTGAAACATGCCTATTTAATCCTTCAAGGTCCATAGCTGTTGATAAGAGTTCTTTTACTTGATCATTCTCAGCCATCTCTTGTTTAAGAAGATCTTCAGTTTCTATCGCTTCTTGAATGGACATTGGATTAGCTGGAATCATTGGTATTAATTTAGCGATTTTATCAATATGACCATATGGCATTTCCATAACTCTTCCTACGTCGCGAATAGCAGCCTTTGCTTGCAAGCTTCCAAAAGTTATTATTTGAGCAACTCGATCGTGGCCATACCTATTTCTAACATATTGGATCACCTCTTCCCTTCTATCTTGACAAAAATCAATATCAAAGTCTGGCATTGAAACACGTTCTGGGTTTAAAAATCTTTCAAATAACAAACCCCATTTTATTGGATCTAAATCTGTAATTTTTAATGCCCAAGCGGCTATTGAACCAGCACCTGAACCACGCCCAGGTCCAACTGGTATTGAGTTATCCTTAGACCACTTAATGAAATCATAGACTATTAAAAAATATCCCGAAAAACCCATTTCATTGATAATTTTTAATTCTTTTTTTAATCTTACTTTGTACTTGTTTTTGGTTTCAATCGAAAAGCTTACAACAGAATCGTTGATACGTTTATCTAGACCTTCTAATGAAATTTTAAAAAGATAATCATTTTCAGTAATATTTTTTAAACCTGGAAAAGTTGGTAAAATTGGTTTATGAGTTTTTACTGAAATTGAGCATCTTTGTGCTATAATTAAAGTATTTTCTATTGCTTCAGGAATGTCGCTAAACAGAGAAAGCATAGCTGAACTCTTTTTCAAATAATGCTCTTTGGTCAACAACCTTCTTTCAGGAGAAGATATAGTTAGTCCTTTGTCTATACATGTTAATACTTGATGTGAATTATATTTTTCTGGAGATGAAAAATAACAGTCATTAGTTCCAACAATAGGTAGATTGAAATCTGCAGCTGCTTTAAGTAATAGAGGTTCAGAAACTTCTTCATTTTTCATTCCATGCCTTTGAATTTCAATATATAGATTATCAGCAAACAATTTTTTCAATAATTCTAAACGACTATATGTAAGATTTGAATTTCCAAGACCTGCAGGTTTTCCAATAAAACCTTTTTCAGTACCTCCAGTTAACAAAATAATTTCGTCTTTATTTTCTATAAGATTCGCATATGATACAAACTTGTTAAAATCTTTGTTTACAGACAGATTGCTTGATATTTTTAATAAATTTTTATACCCAACATCACTTTTAGCAATTAATATAACTTCACCTATATTAACTTCGTCTTCAGAAGATGGTGCTATTTCAACTTGAATGCCTATAATTGGCTGAATACCGTTAGCAACCATTTCTAAAGAGAATTCTAAAACACCAAACATGTTTGAGGTATCTGTAATAGCAATTGCCGGTTGATTATTCTTTACACAAAAATTAGCTAAATAATCAAAAGACAACATTCCTTCCGCTAAAGAAAAATTAGAATGAACTCTAAGATGAACAAAAGTATTTTTCATATTTAAAAATTTCTATCGTTTTAATTATTAACTTATAATAGATCCATGTTTCAA
Organism: uncultured Rhodobacterales bacterium; assembly: GCA_964633395.1. Taxonomy (GTDB): domain Bacteria; phylum Pseudomonadota; class Alphaproteobacteria; order Puniceispirillales; family Marisalimonadaceae; genus CAJJBL01. The sequence continues at coordinate 511 of CAZWGZ010000155.1, read as the reverse complement.
CGATATACGCCTGTCCATAGAGTTAGCTAAATCAACATTATGAGTAGCTACTAAACAACTAATATTTAACGCTCTGACTAGCTTATAAAGCAATTCAAAAACCTTTTTTGCTGTTTCAGGATCTAAATTTCCTGTCGGTTCGTCTGCTAAAATTAAATTTGGAGAATTAGCTAACGCTCTTGCAATAGCGACACGTTGAGCTTCACCTCCTGAAAGATTAGCTGGTCTAAAAAAAAATCTATCTTCCAGTCCAAGAGTTGATAACAACTCTTTTGAATTAGACAAAGCTTGTTTTTTTGAGAGACCCATTAGTAATTGAGGTAACATTACGTTTTCTAAAGATGAAAATTCTGGAAATAGTCTATGTGATTGAAAAATAAAACCTATATTTTTTCCTCTTAAAATAGTCTTTTGATCCTCATTTATTAATCTACAATCAGTATCACAAAGATTAATAGAACCTAAAGTTGGAGTTTCAAGTAAACCTGCAATATTTAATAGAGTAGACTTT
>CAZWGZ010000154.1:0-4123 GCA_964633395.1 uncultured Rhodobacterales bacterium | reverse complement strand
AAAAAATATCAATTAATGCTACTTCTTCAGAAAAAGAAAATAAAAAAAAAAAATAGAACAATAATCTTTTATTTTAATAATAATTTTTACGATAAAAATTTTAAAAAATGGAATTTAGAGAACCATTCAAAAAATTATGATGGTTATACTTTAGCAGTTCCGTCTGAAATTTCTGTAAAAAAATTATTTGAAATTAAAAATAATTTAAAAAAATTAGATATTAAAATTACTCAACAAAACAAAGAATGGAACGATGCTTTAAATAACAAATTAATGAAAAAGGGTATAAACAAATGAAACTAATTTTAACTTTGATTTTATTTCTTTCTGCATCAGTGGCTAACGCAGATAAAATTTATAGTAAACCTTACATAAAAATGTTGGTAGTAGAAAATGCAAGGAAGTCTATATATGTAACGCCAGCTTTAGCTTTAGCTGTTGCAAAAGTGGAATCAAATTTTAGAGTAAATGTAGTAAGTAGCATGGGAGCTATAGGTGTTATGCAAATAATGCCTCGTACAGCTTTATTAGAATTTGGAGTGAAAAGGAAAGATCTATTTAATCCAAAAATTAATATAAGTTTGGGTGTCAAATTTCTCGATAGCCTAATTAAAAAATATAGAGGAAATATTGGTATAGCCTTATCACATTACAATGGAGGATCAGCTGTTGGGAAATGGCCTAAAGTTAAAATTATTCCAGCTACATATCCATATGTAGAAAAAGTATTAAAAAATTCTTATAAATTAGGTAATCATACTCCTAGCTTACTTAAAATTAGAAATATAAGAACAAATAAAACTAATGATAAATTAGATAAAAAGTATATTTTTTCAGAAATTGACTTATTATTAAATAATATTGATAAATGGTTAAATATTTACAATGGTCATCACAAAAGTATTGTTAAGGATGACAAATATGTTTTGTCAAATAAACAAGTCATATTTCAAGGCAAAGGAACAAATGCACAAGCTTTTTATTAATAGTTAAAGGAAATTATTTTGCGTGTTAATGAAAGAAATTTTTTTGATAATTGGAAAGAGTTTTCACTAAAAAAACCTGATGAGATGATTTTGAATCACTATGATATTGTAAAAAATCATACTGATATTAATGGTGATTTAAAACATAAAAATACAAAAGAAGTTATTAAAATTTTCTCACTTTTTATTACTCATAATTATGGTTCTTCTATTTATGAACTTTGTAACTTTCTAAAATATTTAAATCTAATTAATCTTTCAATATATAATGTCATGGTTTTGGATAGTCATGAAATTGTTAAAAAAATTAAAAAAAATAATATAATAAATAATCAAAATATATCAAATAAGATTACTTTAAAAATTGAGAATCATTTATTTGATATATCTTATTCTCGTATTTCCACTTATATAGTTTTGCTTGATTTCATTGAAGAGTTTATAGGTATTGAGGAAATATTAAACATTGAAGAAAAAATTGATAAGCTATTGTCATACAATGATCTAAAATTAATATCTAATAATCTTTCTAAGAAAGTTTATGTTTATTTAAAAGATCTACTTCCAACTTCATATATCCAACGTTTTTCATCAGCTATTGGAAATCAAATTATAACTGAAAAAAAAGATAAAAATCATGTTATCGTTTCTGAAGATATATCAGATGATTTTATTTTAAATTTTTGGATTCATTCAAGATTTATTGAAAAAGAACTCTTGATTAAAACTTTTTCTTTGGCAGCAGATTTATGTTTTATATATAAAAAATCTATTGATTTAAATAACTCCTATAATTTAACCATTGTGGATCAAATAAACGATGACGAGCCTTGGAACTTTCTGTCTAATGAAGATATAGACGATTTTATGAATCAATTAATTGAAAGTTCAGAAAATATAATTTCCAATAGTATCAATTACATGCAAACTTTAAATGAAAAAAAAATCAATATTTTAAAAAAAAATGAAATTGATGAAATTAAAATTTTTTCTAAATATGAAAATGCATCACTTAATCTTTCTTTAACTATTCTTAGGATTTCTGTTTTTGGAAACATTCAAAATAAAATTATAGAAGCAGAAAGAAGAAAAAAACTAAATTTAAAAGAAGACCTTTTTTTACTGTCTAATAATATAAAATATATTGATCAAAAAAATGTCTATGAAAAATTAATATTAAATATTAATTCTTTAAAAGAAATAGTTTTTTACAAACTTTGGATATTTGAAGTAAAAGAAACATTTGAATTCATCAAAGACTTTTTATGTGAAAAGGAATTAGATTATTTTGATAAGTTTTTAAGTGAACAAAAAAATAAATTCAATGTTGCTAATGATTTAAAGGAAATAGATGTATTAAACGTTTTTTCAAAAAATCAAAAACAATTTTCGATTCCAGAAGAAAACTTTGAATATGAACTAGAAAAAATATTTATTAATTTTAAAGATTTTTTAAAACAAGAAAATCAAATTAGTAAATTTAAAAAATTCCATAATTATTTAGATATATTGAGAAAACAATCCAAAATGTTTAGGAGAAGTGGCTTTGAATTTAATATAAATAATAATGAAAACATAGAAAAATTGGTTAAAATCTATAAATCTTTAAATGAAATAAACAAGTTTTTATCTAAATTATTAATTGTATTAAATTCAGGTATCAAAACATTAGATGCTCAATTTAATGAAGATAAGATAATATTTTTTGAACATTTTTCCTATTTATATAATAATGAGGAATTGTAATATGGCTCAGAGAGATGATATATCGAATACATTTGCAGCAATAAATTATATAAACTTATCTAAAAGCTTTAATTCAAATGAAAGCAATGATAAAATTAATATTAAAAAAGTATGGGATGTTGTTTTAAATCCCACTAAGTACGAAGATCAAATTAATGATCTACTTGAAAACAAGATATTTTCAAAAATTTTTTTTAAAATTTTAGATAGCGAAGATTCTATTCACCAACCTAAATTAATTGCTGCTGCTAGTGATAAAGTGTTTCAAAGATCATCAAGTGATTTTAAAATAGAAATTGTTCAATCAAATAAGAATAAAAATACTTTTTATTTAATTCTTACTTTATTAAAAGATTTTAAATTACCTCTTTTAAATTTATATGTAATTTGTAATAATATTAGCCTATGTAAAAAAATTTCGTCATTTAACAATAAACAGGCTCAAATGATTTTAAAGAAAGATGATCAATTTTTTGATCTAGTAACTAATCCTGAAACTGAGATTTTCATCAGGTGAAATACTATACAGTAGTTATTCCTACAACTAATAATTTAGTAGGTATTTCTGATATTGTAGTTGAAGATCCATTAGTATCCTCAGTTATTTGTGAGAATAATAGCTTAGAGTCTCTTCCTATAAGTAATAAATATGCTTCTTTTGTTAAAAGTCCTACTGGCATAATTGAAAAGATTACAGGAAACTCTTCTTATAGGATTGATATTACAAATAGAATTGAACAAGGTGAAAGTTGGCAATTAGCTTTAGCTATTGCTCATATATTTCACGATAATAATTTTTTAAGTTTTTCTACTAATGAAAATTTAGTTTATAATAATAAACATACCATAATTTGGGCTAGTGGCACTATTAATTCAAATTTAGATGTGAAAGCGATTAGTTATCTTGATCAAAAAATAAATAACTCTATTAATTTTTTTAAAGAGAGTGTAAAAAAAAACATTAAAGTTAAAATTGTTTTAAGTTATGAAAATAAAATTGATTTTAATAATATTCTTGAAAAGAATAAATTTTTAAAAGAAGCTATTACTAAAAAACAAATTAAACTTATTTTTATTAAAAACTTAAAAGATTTTTTTGATAAAACTTCTTTAAAAAATGTTTTTAATTTAAAAAAAAACTTACCATTTCTATTATTAAAAATTAAAAAATATACAATGCCAATTATTTTTTCTTGTTTAACTTTATTGATTATTTTTTCAACTTATAATATCTGGCAAGTTGTCACTCCTCTCAATAAGCTTAAAAATAATAACAATTACAGAGTCTTACTTACTAGTTTAAGTTCTTACAGACAAGGTAGCTTTTCACAAAGAGTAAGTGCATATCTTTTTGATTATTTTCAGAGTGTTGAAGCCAGTAAATTAAATAA
>CAZWGZ010000153.1:0-4127 GCA_964633395.1 uncultured Rhodobacterales bacterium | reverse complement strand
TAATGTTACTGTAGCTGGTGTTCCAGCCAGAGAATTTAGTAAGTCATCAAAGTTAGAAAAGTTTAAAGCATATGCAGTCTCAAATAATGAAATTGATCCAAGAGAAAAAACTTTAAATCTACTAATAGAAAAAGTGAAAACTTTAGAAAGAAAAATAAAATCTTTAGAAAAGAATGAGAAATAAATCATATTTTATATTAAGAAATTTTGAATAAATGTTAAAATCAAAAAAATCAACGTACCTAGATTATAATGCTACTGTCCCAGTATTGAATGATGTTAAAGCCTCTATAATAGAATGTATGAACTCAGGACCTTTAAATGCTTCATCTGTTCATTCTTACGGAAGAAAAGGTAAAAATATAATTGAATCCTCTAGAGAAAATATAGCGACTGTAATAAATGCTAAAATTGAAGATATAGTATTTACAAGCTCAGCTACGGAAGCAACCAATTTGCTTTTTAGTAATTTCACTGATATTGTAGTAAGCTCAATTGAACATTTAGCAGTGCTATCCTCCTCTAAAACGGACTTTATTATTCCTGTAGATAAAAATGGAGTTTTAGATTTAAATTATCTTGATGATTTATTAAAAAAAATATCTAAAGATAGAAAAAATATTCTTGTTTCAGTTATGTGGGTTAATAATGAAACTGGAGTAGTGCAACCAATTGCTGATGTAATCAGAGTATCAAAAAAATATGGATGTTATGTTCATTGTGATGCAGCGCAAGCACTGGGTAAAATAAAGATAGATTTAGAAAAATTAGAATTTGATTTCATTACTTTGTCAGGACATAAAATAGGAGCTCCTGCAGGCATTGGAGCCTTGGTTGTTAAAAGTAAATTTCACTTAAATCCTCATTTATTAGGTGGGGGGCAAGAAAAAGGTTTGCGGGCAGGGACTGAAAATATACTAGGGATATGTGGCTTTGGGGCTGCCGCGAAAATATTGTCAAAAACTAAACAAAATAATTTTATTAGGATTAAATTCTTACGAGATTATTTAATAAATAAAATTAAAATATTAAGTCCAGAAACAGTTGTTTTTGGAGAACAGGTGGATCGAGTAAATAATACTCTTTTAATAGCTTTGCCAGATATACCAGGAGATTTAGCTCTAATGAAATTAGATCTTGAGTCTTTTTCTGTTAGTTCTGGTTCCGCTTGTAGTTCTGGAAAAATAAGTCAAAGTCATGTTATAAACGCGATGGGGTTTAAAAATCTAGCTTCAAATAGCATAAGAGTATCTTTGCCTCCCAATGATACTATGTTAGGAGCAGAAAACTTGATTACGACAAATGAATTAGATAGATTAGCTGAATGCTGGTCTAATATTTAATATGTTATAAATTGTTAATGGAGTAAAATGTGCCAAAGCTAATATTTATTCAGACAAATGGAGATGAAAGTTCTATTGAGGCTGAAAATGGTTTGTCTGTGATGGAAGTTGCAAGAGACAATGATATAGGTATTGAAGGAACTTGTGGGGGATCAATTTCGTGCTGTACTTGTCATGTTATAATTGATCCTGAGTGGTTTTCAATTGTAGGAAAGCCAAATCCAGACGAAGAAGATATGTTAGATTTAGCTGTAGGTTTAAAGCCAACATCACGTCTTGGCTGTCAAATAGAGATTACGGATGAATTAAATGGTTTGCGTATTAATGTTCCAGAAGAATAGATCTTTATGACTGATATTAAAAAAGTAATTGAAGATATGGATTTAAAAGGACCTCCTTCAAATCATAGAATAGTTGTTGCAATGTCTGGTGGTGTTGATTCTTCTGTTACAGCTGCAATTTTGGTTGAAGCAGGTTTTGATGTTGTTGGTTTAACTATGCAATTATATGATCATGGAAAGGCTTTGAAAAAAAAAGGTGCTTGCTGTGCAGGATCAGATATTAATGATGCAAGATTAGTAGCAAGTAAATTAGAAATCCCACATTATGTTCTGAATTATGAAAATCTCTTCAAAGATCAGGTTATGGAAGATTTTGCTGATTCTTATTTAAGAGGTGAAACGCCTATCCCTTGTATAAGATGTAATCAAACAGTAAAATTTACTGATATGGTCGAAAGAGCAAGGCAACTTGGTGCAAGTGCTATGGCAACAGGACACTATATAAGAAGAAAAATATATTTAGGACATCCAAATCTATTTAAAGGTTTAGATGAAACTAAAGATCAATCTTATTTTTTATTTGCAACAACTAAAAATCAACTTGAATTTTTAAGATTTCCTCTTGGTTCACTTACAAAAGAAGAAACAAGAATTGTTGCTCGCAAGCATAATCTTAATGTTGCGGAGAAACCAGATAGCCAAGATATTTGTTTTGTCCCTGAAGGTAAATACGCTGATGTTGTAAGAAAGCTAAGACCTGGCAATATTGAGGCTGGCGATATAATTGATGTAAATGGTAAAATCCTTGGAAAACATAATGGTATTATTGATTATACTATAGGCCAACGAAAAGGATTAGGAATAGGGGGTAGAAAAGGAATTGAAGATGAAAATTCTGTCCTATATGTAATAGCTTTAGATTCTAAAAATCACAATGTGATTGTTGGGCCAAGACATTTTTTAGCTTGTGATAAAATAAAGATATCTGAATGTAATTGGATAATAAAAAAACCTTCTGAACCACAGTTAAAAGTTTTAGTTAAATTACGAAATTCGTCTAAACCAGTTAGTGGTATTATCAGTATTGATTCTAATAATGGTTTATCAGAATTATATTTTGATCAGCCTCAATATGGAGTCTCAACTGGTCAAGCCGCAGTTTTTTATAATACAGAAGAATATGAGCATGTTCTTGGAGGAGGGTGGATAGCACATGCGCCAAATATGTATATATAATTATAATCAACAATATGTTTAGAATAGATCATATAGTTTTTGGAGCTCTGTCTTTAGAAGAAGGCACTCAATTTATAGAAAAAAAATTAGACACTAAATTAAGCAATATTGGTTATCATGACTTCATGGGGACACACAATAGGGTTTTAAAAATCGGAAAAAATATTTATTTTGAAGTCATAGCTATTGATCCTAATTCTAAAATCCTTAATCATGATCGTTGGTTTAATCTAGATAATAAAAAATTAAAAAAAAAATTAAAAAAAAACCCTCAAATTATTGGTTATGTAATAGACACACTTGATCAAAAAATTCTTAAACATTATTCTCCCTTTTTTAAAGCCGTAAGAGGAAATTATAAATGGAATTTTGCAATGCCAAAGTTAGAAAATGATAAATTATATCCTGGTTTAATTGAAAGTGGTGTAATGCCAAGTTTAATTAATTGGCAGAGTGAAAAGCCAATAAATAAAATGCAAGATAGTAAATTTGAATTAGAGAATATAGAAATTGAGATTATGGAAAAGCAATGCTCATATAAAACTTTTTTAATGTCCTTGGGTCAGTCAGATAAAATTAATTACTTAGTTAATAAGAATGATAAAAACGATCTATCTGGTAATTATCCTAAATTAAAGATATCAATAAAAGATACTTTAAAGAATAAAGTAATTTATCTATAATTTTATTTTGATATAGATATAATAACAATCGTTTATTAAATGTAATTACTTGACTGTAAAATAGTTTGTATTTATTAAGACCTTTAATACTATTTTGGCGGAGTAGCTCAGCTGGTTAGAGCATCGGAATCATAATCCGGTTGTCGGGGGTTCAAGTCCCTCCTCCGCTACCATTAAACTATTTGATATAATTTTATAATACAATTTTAGGTTGTTTTAAACCTTTTACCTTTGTATTAAATAGTTAATATATAGATCCCACTTTCTATAAAATACGTCTTTCTATATAAATTCAATAGGTTGCTTTATTTTTGTTGAAAAGGGTAAAAATTTAAAAATATACTATTATAATCTATATGGAGAAATGAAGCTTATAAAAATTAATTAATCTTATAAAGGTGAATGTTTTAGTAAACTATTAATTATTTGTCCTGATCATGGTGAATTCAAACAAACTCTAGCAAGGCATATGAGTGTTAGTAACTGTCCTGTTTGTTAAAGAATCAGGCTTTTTTATATAAGAAAAATCTTGTATAAATTATTCGTAAATAAGTATTGTTTTAACTTATTATTTATAATTATTT
>CAZWGZ010000152.1:0-4146 GCA_964633395.1 uncultured Rhodobacterales bacterium | reverse complement strand
CTTGCTGTTGCAGAAGATCCAATAGGAAAAAGCTCTACATTAGCTTATCAATCTGAACAATCGCTTATATCAGCTGGAATTCCAATACTTTACCCTGCTAACGTTGATGAAGTAATTCCTATGGGTTTACAAGCCTTCGCACTATCTCGTTATGCGGGTATATGCGTTGCGTTGAAAATTACTAGTGATACAGCTGACTCAAATGCAGTTATTGATTTGAGCGTTATAAGGCCAAAATTATTAAAATTAGAGCCACCATATAACGTTCATGTAAATAGGCATGATCCAGCTCTTGAAAGAGAATCAGCATTAATTAATAGGCGTATACCAGCCTCTAAAGAATTTATTAAAAATCATAAAATTAATAAAAATTTATTTAACCCCAAAGAAAAAAAAATTGGGATAATAACCGTTGGTAAAGCTACTACAGAAACAATGGATGCCTTTGAACGAATTGGCATTCAGTCACCAGAGAAAAATGGTATCGGAGTTTATGCATGTAAAGTTCCTTGGCCATTAATAAACCAAGAAATAATAGAATTTTGTGAAGGTTTTAAGGAAATACTTGTTATAGAAGAAAAAGGAGCAATTGTTGAAGAACAAGTTGCTCATATTCTTTTTAATATTCAAGAAAGGCCACTTCTATCTGGAAAACTTGATGCTATTACAAAAGAGGCTTTAATACCAAAAACATCTGAACTCTCCAGTGATATCATAGCTGATTGTCTTTTAAAAAAATTAGCTCCTAAGTCAACTGAGAACGATCAAGTAAAAGTAAAACCAGTTTCTTTAGGAGATAATCTGCCACCAGTTGCTACAAGGACACCATGGTATTGCGCAGGATGTCCCCACAACTCTGGAACAAAGACACCAGATGATCAGGTTACAGGTATTGGTATAGGTTGCCATTCAATAGGTTATTTTCTTCATCCAGAAAAGCTAACTAATTTTAGCCAAATGGGTGGTGAAGGAGGACATTGGATTGGAAGAGCTCCTTTTTCAAACCAAAATCACACTTTTCAAAATATTGGTGATGGAACTTATGCCCATTCAGGATCTTTAGCAATCAGGGCCGCTGTATCAGCTAATGTTAATATCACTTTTAAAATTTTGTATAATGATGCAGTAGCAATGACAGGTGGACAAAAAGCCATTGGAGGAGCTACTCCATGGGCTATTTCAAAACAATTATCCGCAGAAGGTGTTAAAAAAACCTTTGTGGTTTCAGATGAACCAGAACAATTTCAAGAGACACGCCTCTTTGCAGACGGGGTAGAGATATTCCATAGAGATGATCTAATTAAAGTCCAAAAAGAAGTCAGGTCTATAGAAGGTGTTACTGCTATTATTTATGTGCAAACATGTGCAACAGAACTTAGAAGAAGAAGAAAAAGAGGATTAGTTGCTGATCGTGAAATTAAAATGTTTATTAATCCTGATGTGTGTGAAGGATGTGGTGATTGTGCAGAAAAATCTAATTGTGTAGCTGTCAAACCATTTGATCATTTCGATGGAACCAAAAGACAAATTGATCAAAGTGTTTGTAATAAAGATTATTCATGTAGCAAAGGTTTTTGTCCAAGCTTTATGGGTGTTACATTAGATAAAACATTGCAGCCTTCTAAAAAGCAATATCCAAGCCTACCTTCAACTATCAACTTGTTAAATAAACCCAAGCAAAAGCTTAAAGAGACTAAGAATATAATAATGGCAGGCATTGGAGGAACTGGGATATCAACAATTGCAGCCATAATTGTAATGGCCGCTAGGATCGATAAATTATATGCACAATCGATGAACTTTACTGGCTTAGCTCAAAAAAATGGTGCTGTAACAAGTCAGATAAGAATTAGTAATAAAAAATCACTTTATAACAAATCAGCTAGATTACCTAATGAGACTGCTGACTTACTTTTAGGTTGCGATGCGGTTGTTTCAGTTTCTCCTTCCATAACGAGAACCTTAAATCCAAATAAAACTATAGCCATAATCAATGGCAGAGTTGAACCTGTTGGCGTAGCTGGAGTTCACATTGGTACAGTTGTAGATGACCAGTTATTAAAAAAACATCTTGAGATACATCTTAAACCTGAAACAATTAATTTTATTGATATGTCTAATTTAGCTGAAGCATTAGTTGGAGACACTGTATCTGCAAATATTATGATGCTAGGTGTAGCCGCTCAAAAAGGACATTTCCCTATAGAGCTAACCTCCATAGAAAAAGCTATAGAACTAAACGGTGTAGCTATTCAGCAAAACTTAACAGCATTTAGTTGGGGTAGACTTTTAGCTGAAAATCCCAAAGAAGTTTTCAAAGCGGCAGGAATGCTTGAAAAACCTTCAAAGGATAAACCTATAGATGATTATATAGCTAATTTTTCTAATATACTTGAAAAATATCATGACAAGAAATATTCTACTATATTTGATACTACTCTAAATAAAGTGCTCGAAAGAGAAGCAAAAATTTTTAATGATAAAACTGAATTACCATTATCTAGAAAAGTCGCACTAACGTTATTTAGAATTATGAGATATAAAGATGAGTATGAGGTTGCAAGACTTCATACATCTGGGGATTTTGCAAAGAAATTTTTACAAGAAAATAAAAATGCTAAGTTAGAATATTATTTAGCTCCTCCACTTTTTTCAAAAATAGATAAAGAAACAGGGCATCTTCAAAAACAACGTTTTGGCTCATGGATTTTTCAAACTTTTAAAATACTATCTTATTTTAAATTTCTCAGAGGAACAAAGTTTGATGTTTTTGGGTACACAACAGAAAGAAAAAAAGAACGTGCTTTAGTTCAAAAAACTATAAATACAATTCATAAAATTTCGGAAATTGTGGATATTAATAATCATAAAAAAATTATAGATTTCCTTGAAATTCCTCTATCAATAAAAGGCTATGGTCATGTTAAAGAAAAGAACATGAAAATTGCTGACACTCAATGGGACAATTCACTAGAAAAACTAACTAATAGTAAAAATTTAAAAAAAGCAGGATAAATTTTAAATTAGTTTTGCTTCTTCTCTAAGTTTAAACTTTTGTATTTTTCCAGTACTTGTTTTAGGTAATTCAATAAAACTAAAATAGCGCGGCACTTTAAACCCCGCTAAAAGTGACTTGCAATGATTTTTTAAATCAACTTCATTTGCAGAAGAACCTTTAATTAATTCTACAAAGGCGCATGGAGTTTCCCCCCATTTTGTATCTTCTTTTGCTACAACCGCAACAGCAACTATATCTGGATGCTTGTATAAAGCATCTTCAATTTCAATCGAAGAAATGTTTTCTCCTCCAGAAATTATAATATCTTTAGATCTGTCTTTAAGTTGAATATAACCATCTTCATACCACACGCCTAAGTCTCCAGTATGAAACCAACCATCTTTAAAGGCTTCAACGGTTGCTTTTTGATTTTTTAAATAACCTTTCATTGTTATATTTCCTCTAATTAAAACTTCTCCTAATTCAATTCCGTCTTTAGAGACCTCCTCATTAGTTTCGGTATTAATTATTTTCATATTTTCTTGAACTGAGTAGACAACACCTTGCCGCGCCTTTAATTTAGCTTGCTCCGACGAGTCTAAATTACTCCATTCAGGGTGCCATGCACAAACAACGGCTGGACCATAAATTTCAGTCAAACCATATACATGAATTACTTCTACTCCACATGAAGCCATTTTACTCAATACAGCTTCTGGAGGTGGAGCTCCCGCTGTCATCATTTTTATATTAGTTTCTAAAGATATATTATTTTTTAATAAATGATCCGCTACCATTTGCATCACAATAGGCGCACCACATAGATGTGTAATTTTATGCTTTTGAAAAGCATCAACAATTAAGTCGCCCGCTGGCTGTCTTAAACAAACATGAGTTCCAGCTCTTTCTGTAATTGTCCAAGGAAAGCACCAACCATTACAATGAAACATTGGCAGTGTCCATAAGTACTTCGAGTGCATTGGGAGATCCCATGTGAGAGTATTTCCAATTGCATTTAAATAAGCTCCTCTATGATGATAAACAACACCTTTAGGATTGCCAGTAGTACCTGATGTATAGTTTAAAGCTATTGAATCCCATTCATCATCAGGTAATTTATGTTCAAATCTAACTCCTAAATAATTATT
>CAZWGZ010000151.1:0-4164 GCA_964633395.1 uncultured Rhodobacterales bacterium | reverse complement strand
CAAAAAACAATAGAGTTAATTAAGGAGATAGAATTTTCTCAAGCTTATTCTTTTAAATACTCTATTAGACCAGGAACACCAGCAGCAGTTTTTTTTGATCAAGTAGATGAAAAAGCCAAAAACATAAGATTACAAGAGGTACAAAATATATTGAGAGAACAACAGTTTGAATTTAATCAAAAATCAATAAACTCTAATATTAAAGTTTTAGTTTTAAAAAGTGGTAAAAAAGACAATCAATATTTAGGAAGATCTCCATACAATCAATCTGTTTTTTTTAATAATGATAAAGAAAATTTGATAGGGTCAATTGTTAATATTAAAGTTTCTGAAGCTTATCAGAATAGTATAAGTGGCCATATTGCATAAATTAAAAACTTAATAAATTTGAAAGAAAATTCTATATTGAATTCCAAACAACATACAGAAGAGATTACAATTGAGTTTCCAAATAATTCTTTAATTGCCTTAATTATAGGAAACCATAGTGCTAATCTAAGTAAATTAGAAAAATTAATAGAGGTCAGTATAAATTCCTTTGGGAATCAGTTTAATATTACTGGCAAAACTGAAGAGATAAAATTAGCAAAGACCTTATTAACTAATGTATACAATAGTTTATCAAATGAAAAAGGCAAAAATGTTGAGTGTGAGTTCTCAAGATTTGAAAATGAATTTCGAATGATTAAAAGTCGTGAAAATAATATAATAGTTAATAACAAACAAGATAACTTCAATTCTCTTAAAATTGAAACTTGGAAGAAAACAATTGTTCCTAAAAGTTTAGGGCAGAAGAGTTACTTTGAAGCCTTAAATAATTATGAATTAGTTTTTGGCCTTGGCCCTGCAGGTACTGGAAAATCATACTTAGCTGTTGCTAAGGGGATTGATCTGTTAAAAAAAGGTTTGGTTGAAAAATTAATTTTAACAAGGCCTGCAGTAGAAGCTGGAGAGAGATTAGGTTTCTTGCCTGGAGATATGAAAGAAAAAATAGATCCGTATTTAAGGCCAATATACGATGCCCTCTATGAAATGATGCCTTCAGATAGAGTGGAAAAAAAAATTCAGTCAGGCGAAATAGAAATTGCCCCCTTAGCTTTTATGAGAGGTAGAACTTTTACAAATGCATTTATAATAGTAGATGAGGCACAAAATACGACATCTATACAGATGAAAATGGTTCTAACAAGAATAGGAGAAGGTTCAAGAATGGTAATAAATGGAGATTTAAGTCAAGTAGATCTTCCTTTAGGACAAAAATCAGGGCTTAAAGAAGCTCATGAAATACTCAATAATATTAATGCTATAAAGATTGTTGAATTAGGAGTAGAGGATGTCATAAGGCATCCAATAGTAGCTCAAATTATAAAAGCATATGACATTAAAAGGTAATAGTTTATTTTATAAAAACACATTAAAATGGCAGTATTGAAAAAAATATATAAAATTTGGGAAACAGAATATTATTTTATAGAAGCTGTATTAGAAAATATATGGTGGGAAAATATAATTAACAAAAGTTTTGAAAAAAAATTAAAATTAATTGTAGAACAAATAATTAAAAATAATAAAGTTTTAGGGTTTAAAAATAAGTTTTCGATTTCAATATTATTTACTGGAGATAAAAAAATTAATCAGTTGAATAAAAAATTTAGAAAAATTAATTCTCCAACAAACGTCTTATCATTCCCTTCAATGCCAATAGATATTAATACAAATAACTTTTTAGACTTAGACTGCAACTCATCAATTTTTTTAGGAGATATAGTTATATCTTCTGATACCTTAATTAAAGAAGCAAATAATGAAAAAAAAATAGAAGAGGATCATTTAATTCATCTTTTTATTCATGGTGTTTTACATTTGCTTGGTTATGATCATGAGACAAGTTATGATGCAAAAATTATGGAAACATTAGAAATAAAAATTTTAAAATGCTTGAATATAAATAACCCATATAAAGAAATTATTTAAATCAATATTAGGAACAAAAGTGGAAATTAGATCTTTAGTAAATTTTAAATTATTTAATATTTTTTTTAAAAAAGAAATTCAAGAAAAGAATAAAATAGATAAAGAATTAGAACAATTTGTTGCTAAAAGAATTAATGCAGATGATTTAAAAGGTAATAGTTTAAGTCATGAAAATGAGTTATTAAAAAACTTAGCTGGCCTCAGGGGTATAACTGCATCTGATGTAATGGTTCCAAGAATTAATATTGTTTCAGTAGGTATGTCAGACGATTTCAATGAAATAGTAAGACAATTAATTGTTGCTAATCATAGTAGGGTTCCAGTCAGAAACGAAAGCTTAGATGACATTGTTGGTATTATTCACATAAAAGATGTTTTAGCTCATTTATACTCAAAAGAAAAAAAAGATATAAAATCATTACTAAAAGAACCTATATTTGTTTCACCATCAATTAGTTTATTGGACTTACTTCATGAAATGAGAATTAAAAGGCGTCATTTAGCTCTTGTGGTTGACGAATATGGTGGAATAGATGGACTGGTAACAATCGAAGATCTAGTTGAAGAGTTAGTAGGAGAAATAGAAGATGAACATGATTCACTTACAGAGTGTAGATTGGATAAGATGCCAGATGGATCTTTAATTGTAGAGGCAAGAATTGCAATAGACTTACTAGAAGATTTTTTAATATCTATTAAACAACAAGACTTAAATGAAGAAATTGATACTCTTGGAGGGTTGATAATAAGTATTGCTGGAAGAGTTCCTGTGATTGGAGAAGTTGTTAGACATTCATCTTCAGGTCTAGAGTTTGAAATATTAGATGCTGATCCAAGAAGAATAGTTCTAGTTAGGATTAGAGGTTTAAATGATGTGTCAAATATTAATAAAAACAAATTTTAGTTTCCAATATGGAAAAACTATATAATTCGTCTTATTTATTTTATTTAAAGCTTTTTTTCATAGGAGGGGTATCAACCTTCTCTCTTCCTCCATTTTCTATTTTTCCTCTCATTTTTATTCTAGGGTATGGAATACATATAATTAATAATGTTAATTCTTTAAAAAAAATATTTTACTCTGGATGGTTTTTAGGGTTTGGTTGGTTTTCATTTGGCTTATATTGGATTGGTTCTGCTTTTTTGGTTTCTAATACTTATCAGGTATTTTTAATGCCACTAGCGGTTATTATACTTCCAAGTGTATTAGCGGTTTTTTGGGGGTTAGCCTTTTTATTAGCTAAGTTAATATCGTATAGAATAAGATCTTCAATTTTGTTAATAATTGTTACTCTGTCTTTATCAGAGTATATTAGATCTCACATTTTTACCGGATTTCCATGGTTAATGCCTTCTATGATATTGACGTCAAATGAATATATAATTCAAATTTTTTCATTTGTAGGAAGCTATACAGGAAATTTAGTAGTTATCACTTTAAGTATTTTACCTTTAATGCTGTATTATAATTGGAAATATAAATACACAATATTTTTTATGCTTCTTATTCCAATATTTTCATTATTTTTATGTGCGTTTTTAAGATTTCATTTCAGAGAAAATTTAAAAATAAATGACGATCAATTAATTACAATAGTGCAACCTAATATAAAACAACAGGATAAATGGAATTTAATAAAAAGAAAAAACCATATTAAAAAACTAGTACAATTATCGAAATATAAATCAGAAGATTATCAAAATAGATACCGCGTTGTAATTTGGCCCGAAACAAGCTTTGAAGGTTTAATTCCTAGGGAACTAAACTTATTAGCAAATACTGCCAAAGATGTAATTAAAGATGATAAAACATCATTAATTGTTGGTTTATTAAGTATTAAAGATCAAAAATTATTGAATTCATTAGCTATCTTAGACTCTTCAGGAAATATTAATTATAAATATGATAAAATCCATTTGGTTCCATTTGGCGAATATATTCCTTTTAGAAAGTACTTTAAAAGTATTGCTCAATTGATAAGTAAAAAAGATTTTTCAAGTGGTACAAATAAAGCTAATATCAATATCGAAGGTATTGGTAATATTTTACCGTTAATTTGTTATGAAATCTTATTTTCAAGTGAGGTTCGAAGTAGAGTATCGAAGAATACTAAACTTATAATAAATATTACAAATGATGCATGGTTTGGTAATACAGCAGGGCCTTATCAACACTTAGCATTAACAAAA
>CAZWGZ010000150.1:0-4176 GCA_964633395.1 uncultured Rhodobacterales bacterium | reverse complement strand
ATTATAGCAGGAATACATAATTTCCACTCTTCCCAACTAATGCTTTGATTAATTGCCTTAATATTTCCTTTTAACATTTTTTGTTGCCGTTCTAATGCCTCTAACCCTCCAAGTTGAACTAACATCTCTGCGACAGCAAGCATTCCTATGGCCACAGGAATTAGAGATAAACCGTCATAAAGTTCTAATATATCAAAAGTGAGCCTCACTGTTGCTGTTTCAACTTCCATTCCAACTGTAGAAAATAAAAGACCAAATAAACCTGCAATTAAACCTTTTATCAAAGATTCACCTGATAAAGCAGCTATAAATGTTAAAGAAAATAATAATATAGCAGTCACTTCAACGGGACCAAACAGGAGAGCATATTTAGCAAGCGGAGCAGCTAGAAAAATTAAAAGTAAAGTTGCAGAAAAGTCACCTATTACTGAAGCAAAAAGCCCCATTTTTAGAGCTTTTGATGCTTGACCTTTTTGAGACAAGGGGTACCCATCAAGAGCCGTAGGAGCCGAAGATGGCTCTCCAGGAGTATTTAATAAAATAGCTGAAACTGCACTTCCTGCTGTACTACCTTTTGCTATACCTATTAAATAAGCAATTCCTGTTAAAGGTGATAAATAAAAAGTTATGGGTATTGAAACAGCTACAGCTGTTCCTTTTCCTAAACCTGGAATAACTCCAACTATGTACCCAAGTAGAACTCCAAAGGCAATCCAAGAAATATTATTAAGTGTTAAAACTGAACTTAAAACTTCAAAACTCATTGTTTTTCCAATATAAAACTAACCAATTGCTGTTCCTAAAACTTTATATAAAAGGAAATAAGCTAAAGAAATAAGACTAGTGGATAAAGCTATAATCACCCAAATTTTTCTTAATCCACAAACTATACAAGATCCTATTATTAAGAAAGTTGAAGCAACCAAAACATCTAAATAGATAAATAATAAAATACTAATCAAAATAGTAAGCAATAAAAAGAATACTCTTTTAATTTCTATCAAATTAAATCCGCTTCGAACATTCAATATGGTTGAGGAATTGTATATGGACTTATCAGTTTTTTTTGTGTCTATTGTCGGTATAATCTCTTCTCTACCAATTGACTTAAAAAATAATAAAACTGCCAAAAAAGTAATTAAAATAATACAAATATTTGGTAATAAATCAGGACCTATTACTGCTTCATCCTCAAGGATGATTTCTTGAGGAATAATAATAAAGTAAAAAATAATGCCAGTAAGAAAAAGAACTATACTCGCAACAAAATCTGATTTATTGACAATATTCATAACATTAACAATTTCATACCACTTAAAAAGTAACTAATTACAAAGTTATTTAAAAAAAAAGTAAAGGTAAAAAGAAATTAGTTTAACCCTCTTCTTTTAAAAGTTGGGCCCCATTCTCTTGTATTTTTATAAACTTCTGGAAGGGGTCTTGCTTTAAATAAAGACAACCAAAGCCTAAGCATACAACGTCGTTGGTTTAGATCAGGATGGTCTAAATAATTTTCTCTAGAATGAAAAGTTGTGGCATTGCTTGCTATTTCTAAATCACCTGGTTTTAATTCCATGCTTAAACAAAACTTTTCACTTGCACACATTTCATCCACTAGATTGAGAGCTTCAATTTGTTTTTTGCTTAACTTTGGAACTTCAGAAAATCTTTGCGCAGTCTCTATATATCTTCTTTTATGGAGTCCTGATACTAAATTATCATGCTTTACAAAGATTGGTACTCTCTGAAATTTAGCTTCATTTGGATTTTGTGCTCTAGAATCAAAATAAAATTCTTTTTGAAGAATTTTACTTAAATCTGGTCTTGTTTTTTCAATTTCATTGAATATTGCTACTGAAGATACTAATTTAGACAATCCTCCTGATTGCGCATTCCTCAAGCACAAAAGAGCAAATACATCAGCACCATCTGTATGAAATTGTAATTCTTCATTAGTTTGAAATCCTCGTATATTATGAGTTTCATTCACACTTGAACCAGTATCTGTAACAATATGAAGTAAAGCACCAGCTTTATCTTGAACTTCTGGATAACCTATATATTGCCCTATTCCCCAAAGCATAATCTCTACTTCTTTATCATTAAATTTGTGAACGGGAAGACCTCTTAAAATTATAAATCCAAGTCCACTTTCAACTTGTTCTTTAGCCTTGTTAATCTTTACTAAAAATTTATTTAAGGGAAAATCTTTGCTAGTTAAATCATAAATGGTTTTTCCTGACGACAATGAATATTTAGTAGCTAAAATAATCTCTTCTTGATCATCTAAACTTAAGTGTAAAAGCCAATCTTTATTCGACTCAAGATCTTTTATAGACCATTCACCTGTCGACACATCATCTTCCATAACTGTCTCCCCAAGATATAATTACAAAAAAATTATAATTAGTTAACTAATTAATTAAAATAATGTAAAGCTAAATATTAAAGTAGAGTTTTAAATGTTTTTAAATTTAGATATAAATACAATCCTAATAATGCTTTTAGCTATATCGATTGGTGGTTTTTTAAAAGGAGTAATAAGTTTTGGATTTCCTCTAATTGCTCTTCCAATACTTTCATTGGCACTTCCGCCTAAATCATCAATTTTCTTACTTTTATTTTCTCTTGTGTTTGTAAATATAAGAGAAATTAAAATTCAAAACTATAAAAGTTATAGCAAAATAGCACCATTATCATGTGGAGTTTTTTTTGGTATAATTATTGGAAGTATTATATTTCATAAAGTTGAAAGTGAATTTATAAGTAGAATGATAGGTGTTACAATTGTTTTGTGTGCATTAATTAATTACTTTGGTCTAAAGATTAGTTCACATTTGCTTTTAAAAACATCTTTTTCATTTGTTTATGGACTTCTTGCAGGGGTTATAGGAGGAATGACCACTATTGTTGGACCTCTAATAGTAATATATTTAGTAAGTTTGAACTTAAAAAAAGAAGTTTTTAGCGAATTAGTATCATTGACGGTCTTTTCTTGTTTAGCGCCTTTATATGGTATATTTTTTATATACCAAACAGTAACCTTTCATGACTTTATTTATAGCGCATTATTTGCAATCCCTGCTGTTATAATGCAGATGTTAGGGTTTAAAATTAGAAAAATAATACCTCAAGTAACATTTAAAAACATAACCCTATTAATATTAATAGTAATTGGTTTTCTTGTTATATTTAAAAATTGGTAACTTTTATTTTACTTATTTAGGTCTGTCACCCTTAATTGTAACTCTTCTACCTTTTCTTTCCATAGGATGATAATCCCAAATGGCTTTATGTAAAGCACATCTATTATCCCAAAAAGCCATATCATTATCATTCCATCTATATCTAATTTGAAAAGCCACTTGTTCAGAATGATCAAACAAAAATTTTAATAAAGTACTACTTTCTTCCTTTTTTAAACCTTCAATTCTTGTAGTAAAACTTCTATTGACAAAAAGAGCTTTCTTTTTTGTTTCTGGATGAGTTCTTACCATTGGATGTAAACAAGAAGGATATGAAATTTCATCATTAGAAACACCTCTTTCAGCATATCTTCCTTTGTATATATGTTCAGATTCATGCCAAGCACTTAAAGACCCAAGAAACTGTTTCATTGATTTACTCAATGTATCATATGCAGAGTACATATTAACAAACATTGTATCTCCTCCACATTCAGGAAGTATATGAAGCTGCAACATAGTACCTAAAGGCGGCTCAACATCACATGAGACATCTGAATGAAAATTTTCAGTTCCATTAGAAATTTTACTATCTTTATGAGTATGAATTTCAAAGATTTCAGGGTGTCCATCCATAGTAGGAGCCGCAGGGTGAACATGAAGTGGGCCAAAAGATTTACCCAAATTCACTTGAAGTTGTGGTGGAATCTCTGATTGTTCTTGAAAAAACAAAACTTGAAATTTATTAAAAGCTTTCTTTATGAAAATTAATTCGGAATTAGATATAGGCTTTGACAAATCTATTCCAGTAATAACACCCCCTAAATTAGGAGAGTATGGCTTTACTATTATTTTATTATCTATACTTTTGAGCTCATTCATAGGTGCCTCCAAAAAAATAAATTATAATTATTTAATATGGTAACTATTTTTTAATTAAAAAAAAGAAATTTTATCAAAAAACTAAATTCAAATTAATTTGAAAAAATAT
>CAZWGZ010000149.1:0-4296 GCA_964633395.1 uncultured Rhodobacterales bacterium | reverse complement strand
ATAGCACTAATTACAGCAAGAATTGGAGCTATTGTGATACTAGTGCTTATCCCACAACCAAAGATAGATCTCTCTCCACCTTCAACCTTAAGCTCTACATAAGCTGCAGATTCTGCTTTTGATGTTGCACTTCTTGTGTTTTGTCCAAAGTCTTCAAGGGTAAATTTCAAATCAAAATTCTCACGCATGCCATTTACAAACGCTGATATAGGACCATTCCCCTGAGAAGAAAAGTCAAGCACATCCTGATTATATTTAATTTTGGCATTAATTGTTTCAAGGTTTGACTCTCTATTTGCTCCCTCTACATTAAATTCAATCAAAGAAAATGGATTTTCAATAATAAAGTTTTCAGAATAAATTTGCCAAATAATATCACTAGTAATTTCTGCACCAGTTTTGTCAGCAATTTTTTGCACTTGATATGACAAATCGATTTCGGCACCTTTAGACAAACGTATTTGATGGTCATTTTCAAGTAACCATGCTGTTCCACCTTTACCTGATTGGCTATTAACTCTTATAATGGCTTCATAACTTCGACCTAGATCAGCTGGATCAATTGGTAAATAGGGTACTGACCACTTGCTGTCCTTAGATTTTTCTATTGCATCCATTCCTTTTCGAATAGCGTCTTGATGACTGCCTGAAAAGGCAGTGTGAACTAGAGAGCCTGCATATGGGTGTCTTTCATGTATAGGAAGCCTATTACAAAATTCTGCTGTTTCTATTAATTCATTAATTTTACTAAAGTCTAGATTTGGATCAATACCTTGAGTAAATAAATTTAGTCCTAAAGTAATTAAATCAACATTTCCTGTTCTTTCTCCGTTTCCAAATAAAGTTCCTTCAACTCTATCTGCTCCAGCCATTAATCCTAACTCAGTGGCAGCAACAGCTGTGCCTCGATCATTGTGAGGATGAAGTGATAAAATAATACATTCTCTATTACTAAAGTTATTGCCCATCCACTCAATCTGATCAGCGTGAATATTTGGAGTAGACATTTCAACAGTTGCAGGAAGATTTATTATAACTCGTTTTTCAGGGGTTGCTTCCCAAATATTTAAAACTTCTTCACATACCTCAAGTGCATAAGGTAATTCAGTTCCTGTGAAGCTTTCAGGAGTGTACTCTAATCTAATATTAGCATTATTTAATTTTGAAAGCTGGTCTATAATTAATTTTGCCCCATCAGTGGCTATCTTTTTAACGCCCTCCATACTCTCTTTAAAAACAATTTTTCTTTGTAAAGTACTAGTCGAATTATAGAGATGAATTATTCCATTTTTACATCCATCAAGACTTTCTATAGTTCTTTCAATAAGAGGTTTTCTAGATTGAGTTAGGACTTGTATTGTAACGTCAGAAGGAATTTGATTATTTGTAATTAACTCTCTAACAAAATTAAAATCTGTTTCTGATGCAGATGGAAAACCTACTTCAATTTCTTTAAATCCCATTGCAACTAATTGTTTAAACATTCGGATTTTTCTAATTGAATCCATAGGTTCAACAAGAGCTTGGTTTCCATCTCTTAAATCCACAGAACACCATATTGGAGCTTTTTCAATAGTGGAACTAGGCCATTGCCTATTTTGTATATTTACAGGTGGGTATGGAGAATATTTTTTATAGTTTTTATTCATAATTCTTTACCTTATTAATAGTTCAAACTTAAAAATTAATTGATTAATAAATCAATGATCCCGACCTCCTTAGAGTCCGGGTTTCTTAATAAATTGAGAACCTCGACAGGATGTGAATTATAGTTTGCATTCATAATATTCAGACTTTATCAATTGAGTGATTATTTAGTCAAGTTTTAACAATTTTTAAATCATTTTTTTTAATATTGCCAAATAACAAGTTTAAAACTATTTTGCAATACTATGACAATTTTAAGAATTACTTTATTCTAAGGGTTAAGATGACAGATACCAATTTAATAAGAAATTTTGCAATCATAGCACATATTGATCATGGGAAATCTACTCTTGCCGATAGACTAATTCAAGAATGTGGTGGCTTGACTGATAGAGATATGAAAGAGCAAGTGCTAGATAGCATGGATATTGAAAGAGAAAGAGGTATCACTATTAAAGCACAAACTGTAAGATTACTTTATAAACATACTGATAATAAAACCTATACTTTAAACTTAATGGATACACCAGGTCATGTTGATTTTGCCTATGAAGTTTCACGATCTTTATCTGCCTGTGAAGGTTCTCTTCTAGTTGTAGATTCATCTCAAGGAGTAGAAGCCCAAACATTAGCCAATGTTTATCAAGCAATAGAAGTAAATCATGAGATTGTTACAGTTCTAAATAAAATTGATTTACCTGCTTCTGAGCCCGATAGAATTAGAAAACAAATTGAGGATGTTATTGGGCTTCCAGGTGACGAAGGAATTGAGGTTTCAGCCAAAACGGGTCAAGGTATTCAAGAAGTTTTATCTAGCTTAGTGGAAAAACTTCCTCCACCAAAAGGAGATTCCAACGCTCCATTACAAGCCCTTCTTATAGATAGTTGGTATGATCCATATCTTGGTGTGTTGACACTTGTAAGAGTTAAACAAGGTACTCTAAAAAAAGGACAGAAAATACGTTTTATGTCTACAAAAGTTTCTCATACTATAGAAAAACTAGGTATATTTACTCCTAAAATTGTAAATGTTGATGAACTTGGACCAGGTGAAATTGGTTTTATAACAGCTTCTGTTAAAACAGTTGCCGACTGCAAGGTTGGAGATACTATTACTGACGAACGTAGGCCAATTGAAGATATGCTTCCTGGTTTTAAACCTTCTATACCAGTTGTATTTTGTGGTCTCTTTCCCATGGATAACGCACAATTCTCAGATCTTAAAGAAGCTCTAAGTAAGTTATCATTAAATGATGCATCGTTTAGTTTTGAAGCGGAAACTTCAGCAGCTTTAGGTTTTGGTTTTAGATGTGGTTTCTTAGGTTTGTTACATATGGAAATTATAAGAGAAAGATTAACAAGAGAATTTGATTTAGAATTGATTTCAACTGCACCATCAGTAGTTTACAAAGTTCAAAAAACAGATGAAACAAATATATTACTTCATAACCCGGCTGATTTGCCTGATATTAATCATATTAATCATATAGAAGAGCCATGGATAAAAGCAACTATTATGGTTCCTGATGAGTATGTGGGGTCTGTCTTAACGTTGTGTACAGATAGAAGAGGAGAGCAAGTAGACTTAACTTATGCAGGATCAAGAGCTATGATAGTTTATAAGTTACCTTTAAATGAAGTAGTCTTTGACTTTTATGATAAATTAAAAAGTATGACATCAGGTTATGCAAGTTTCGATTATCAAATTGATAGTTATAAGGAAGGAAATTTAGTCAGAGTTTCAATATTAGTTAATAGTGAACCTGTTGACGCTTTAGCGATGATTAGTCATAGAGATGAAGCGGAAAATAGAGGTCGTGCAATATGCGCTAGATTAAAAGATTTGATCCCCAGACAACTATTTAAAGTCGCCCTACAAGCAGCTATCGGGGGGAAAGTTATCGCAAGGGAAACAATTGCACCAATGAGAAAAGATGTGACTGCCAAATGCTATGGTGGTGATATAAGTAGAAAAAAGAAACTTTTAGAAAAACAAAAAGCAGGTAAGAAAAGGATGAGACAGTTTGGTAAAGTTGAAATACCCCAGAACGCATTCTTTGAAGCTTTAAAAATGGGAGATAATTAATTAAACTTTAGCCGCAGGGTCGATCTTGTTTTTTGAAGATAATCTTTTCGTATTAGATTTATTTAATCCTAATTTTATTAGTAAAAAACTTAAAAGAGCGAAAAATGGCGCAGCAGGTAAAACTAAAATAGATGATATAAAAGGATGCCAAATAAAACCTGAACAATTAAATATATCTAGTGATGAACAAGGATCAATGTATCTGCTAACTATAGTTTCAGCAACTTGTAGGCTATTTGGAGCGAAGTAAAACCAAATTTCACCTAGTTCAGTAACACCTAATTTACCATTAATATGTATTAGTATATCAAAATAATTACTAATAAGCGTTAATAAAAAAGAGCTTACTCCTAAAAATATAATTACTCTTCCTAAAATCAATTCTATATTCCTTAAAATTCAATTGTATTATCTAAATTTACATTATTAAAAAGTTATAATTGTTATTACAATTAAATAATAGTTTATATTTTCTTGCTTGCTTAAAATTGATGGTGTAATACTTGTTTTTTTTGGAGGGGTGGCCGAGCGGTTTAAGGCGCACGCCTGGAAAGCGTGTTGGG
>CAZWGZ010000148.1:0-4307 GCA_964633395.1 uncultured Rhodobacterales bacterium | reverse complement strand
AAGGAAGCTTTCCAGAAGCTCTGAGAGCTAAAAGCATTTCTGGTGTCTCTATAGGGACATTCTCAAATTTAATATGATTAATAGCTAGCATCCAGCGAGTGGTTTCAGCTCTTCCACGACCTGGAAAATAATGCAATTTTACAAGATTAGTCATTTATTTTCCTTTTGAAAATTTTTATACTTAAATATTTCTTATATCTATACATTAGATCCCATAAGTTTTTCTATATAAATAATAATTAACGTATAAATTGATCTACGTAATTTTCTCCAAGACCTACTTTAGAAAAATGTTTGCGACACATTTCTATTTTAGTGAAGACATCTTCGTAACCAAGTAATTTTCCCCAAGGGTCTACATAAGACATTATTCCATTAACTTGAAAAAAAGTTATCATTTCTTTTACGTCGTCTGGAACGACTAAAGTATGAGTTTCGCCTGGTGGCTCGTAAACGTAACTTCCTTCCTTTGCTTCCCATTCGTGCTCTAGATAATGCCATCTACCTTTTAAAACGAAGCCATGTACTGCATTTGGATGACGGTGTCTTGATAAAACACCAGATTTTGTAACCTTTAGTAAGTTCATCCAATACCCTTGTGAAGCGTTTAAGCAAAGAGGGCGAAAATAAACATTTTCAGCTTGTTTTACCCATAATCGATCATCATCTGGAATGGCGCTTGGGATAACTATCTCAGATAGAGCATCCTTTGGCATTGGTAATTGATATGGGATATTTTTATTTTTTGTCTCTTCTTTTGTTATCATAATTAATTCCTTAAATTTTTTATTTTTAGTTTTTTACATAGCTGCATAACCACCGTCTACATTAAGTACAGTTCCAGTTATAAAAGATGCAGATTCGCTACTAAGAAAAATTGCTGGCCCAACTAATTCTTCTGGATTTCCCCAACGCTTCATAGGAGTTCTGTTAATGATCATTTTGTTACGTTCAGTGTCTTCTTTCAATTCTTTGGTCATAGGTGTTGTTATCCACCCTGGTGCAATGGCATTTACACGAATGCCGTCTGAGGCATATGCTATTGATAAAGATTTAGTTAGTTGAACGATGCCACCCTTTGATGCCGAATAACCAGGTACTAGGCCGCCACCAAAATAACTCAACATGGAAGCAATATTGATAATACAACCGTTGGTTTTAGATAATTTTGGTCTAGCTGCTGAGCAACATCTCATAACGCCATTAAGATTTACATCTATTACTTCTGCAAAGACATTAGGATCTAATTCTTTTTCTCTTCTAATAATTCCAGCTGCGTTAATTAATACATCAATACGTTCAAGAGAGTTAATAAAACCTAAGATAGCTTTTCCATCTAATATATTGACTGATGTAAAATTTATGTTTTTTCTATCTTCAGGTATTACACCTAATCCTATTGCTTCAACATAGTAACCGTCCTCAGCAAATCCTTTAGCAAGCTTTTCTCCAATGCCACTAGTTGCGCCTGTGATAACAATTTTTAATTTTTCATTTTTATTTCTATTTATAATTTTCAATTTTCTATCTTTAAATTATCAATATATAGATTTAATTCCATATAATGATAATATTTAAAAAATAAAAAAGATTATGTCAACCACTTTTATAAAATACATGTATCCTCTATATTAAACACTACTGAAGTTAATATTTGGAAATTAATTAAATGAAGTCAGACAAAATTAAAGGAACTCAAAGTTTTTCTAGAAGTATGGATGTTTTACAAATTATTTCAGACCATAGAGAAGCTCTGAGTGTGAATGCAATATTAAATTTAACAGACTTAACTCGTCCTACTTTATATAGAATACTTTCTTCACTTGAGATTGAGGGCGTTGTTAGTAAAACTGAAAATAAACATTACCGTCTTGGGGCACGTTTAATTAACTTAGCTTATAATGCATTAGCACAGGTTGATATTCGGCAAACAGCTCACAAAGCATTAACAGAATTACGAGATGAAACAAGTGAAACTGTTCACCTTGCTATTCAAAATCGTGATGAAATGATTTACGTTGAAAAAATTGAAAGTAGAGAAGTGGTTAGAATGACTTCTATAGTTGGGACGAGGGTACCTTTTTATTCAAGTTCGGTAGGGAAAGCTTATTTAGCAGCTTTGAATGAAAATGAAGCCAAAAAAATAATTGAAAATATACAGTTATCATCATTAACTAATAAAACATTAACAGACACTGATAAAATTAATGAAATTATAAAGCTCACTAGAAAAAATGGTTATAGTTTTGATAATGAAGAAAATGAAGAAGGTATAGTCTGTTTTGGAGCTGCAATTTTAGGAGGTTCTGGTCTTCCAGTTGCAAGCGTGAGTGTTTCTGTACCAACTTTTCGATTAAAAAAAGATAAAAGCTACTATTGGCAACCACTTGTTTTAAAATGCGCCCAAATATCTAAAGAATTGGGTTTTATATAAACTTGAAAATAAATGTTAATAAATAGAAAAAAAATATGGTCTTTGTCTTGGCCAATAATCATTGCTAATTTTACAATACCTTTAGTTGGGTTAACCGATACTATTATTATGGGTCATATGCCCAATAGTATATACATTGCTGCAATTGCCATTGGGGGAATTATATTTAACTTTGTATATGCAGGTTTAAATTTTCTAAGAATGGGAACAACAGGAATAACTTCACAAAAACTTGGTGAAAAAGATTTTGAAGAAGTGTGTTTTAGTTTGTTGAGACCATTAATAATAGCTTTTTTAATTGGAGTTTTAATCTATTTTTCAAAAAATTTAATATACGAGAGTTCTGTATATTTTTTAACTCCTCACGACCAAATTCAAAAGTTTTATAAAGAGTATCTTTTTGTAAGAATGATAGGTTTACCTGCAGGTCTTATAAACATGGTTTTTTTAGGCTGGTTTTTTGGAATTCAAAAAACTAAATCAGTTATGTTACAAGTAATTATAATTAACTTAGTGAATATTTTTTCATCTCTCTATTTTTCTGTTTTTCTAGAACTTGGAATTTATGGTGTTGCAATTGGGAGTGTTTGTGCTCAAATTTCAGGGTTATTCGTATCCATTATAATTTTTCTAAACTATTATAAAAAGCTTAATTTTAAAAATTTAAATCTAATAATACTCCTAAAAATAAATGGTTTTTTTCAGTTTTTTTCAATAAGTAAAAATTTATTTTTAAGAACAATGTGTTTGGTTTTTGTTCAAGCTTACTTAATTAAAAAATCTGGTTTAATGGGAATAAACCAATTAGCTACAATAGAAATTTTGTTAATAATATTTAGCTTATCATCATATTCTTTAGATGCATTTGCTCATTCAGCAGAAACATTAGTTGGAAACTCTATAGGCGCTAAGAATAAAAGAGGACTATTTTTAACCATAAAACATAGTACAGAGTTAGCATTTTTATTTTCGTTAATTATAGGTTTGTTTTTATATTGTTTTGGTTACTTTATAATTTCTGTTTTCACAGACATTCAAATCTTAAGAAAACTTACTAATGAACTTTGGATGTTAGTAGTTATTACCCCTTTTATTTCTATGTTAGCATTCCAATTAGATGGGGTTTTTATAGGAGCAACCCTAGCAAAAGAAATGAGAAATTCTATAATAATGGCATCTTTAATTTTTTATTTAACATTAGAATTTATAGTTGGCACTAATTTAAATTTAAAAAATTTGTATTCATGTTTTTTATTCTTTTTAATTTTAAGAGGGTTCATTTTAAGTCTTTATTTGCAAAGAGTTTTTAATTTAATAAAATTATAATAATCAATTGAAATATTTTTTCTTAATAATACTCTGTTTTTTGTTTGAGCTTGGTATTATATAGAACTAAATGAAAGACTTTAAGAAAAAACCCTAAAATAATTTGAGAATTCTATTTATGTTAAATAATAAAATTGATAAAGATAAGCTGTTTTTTAGGCGCTTAATAATCCTTGTGCTTTTTTTATCACTATTAAATTTATTTATACCACATATTTTTAATTTTGAACAATATTATGGTCTAAGTCGATTTGTTGATCAAGGCTTGTTATCATTCTATTTAAATGAAAAAGTTGATCTGTATCTATCTTTACCAATGTCTATTCTGTCATTAATTAGCTTTATTTTGATTTATCTTTTCAAACCTATTGGGAGATTATTATATTTAATAAATTTAATACTTAATCTTATTATTATTATGTTTAGTGGAGATGTAATTGAATATGGGTTGTTATATCCACTAGGATGGTTCACCAATGCTTTAGAAGCTTTGACAATATATATTATGTACTTTGGAGCAATTAAAGAAGAATTTAATATGAAAAAT
>CAZWGZ010000147.1:0-4322 GCA_964633395.1 uncultured Rhodobacterales bacterium | reverse complement strand
ATTAACAAGCAAGTCATCATCTAAATTATCTTTATCGCACAAAAGGTACTTAATGTTCCATCCATTATCTATAGCTTCTCGACAAATTCGGAGACCTTCTGCAACAAATAAATTTAATTTTTTTCTATATTTTCGTTGAGATAGGCTATTAATTATTTTTATTTTTTCATTTGTTAAACTTGATATAACAAATGTATTTCCTTTTTTTCTCAAATCATAAACCTTAATCTAATTTAAGTTTAGCAGCATTTTTAATAGAAGAAATCAAAGAAGATAATCCATTTTTTCTAGTGGGAGATAAATGCTCATCTAAACCAATTTTTTCTAAAAAGTTTAAATTTATATTAATTATATCTTTAGGCGTTCTATCTGAAAATACTTTAATCATTAAAGCTATTAATCCTTGCACGATAGCTGCATCACTACTTGCAATGAAATTAATAGTGCCATCAGAATTATCAGAAAAATAAAAATGAACTACTGACTGACAACCTTTAAGCTTATTTTCATCCACTTTTAAATAACTATCCATTTTGGGAGCACTGCGCCCAAGATCAATTAAGTATTGATATTTATCTTCCCAGTTTTCAAAAAAAGAGAAATCTTCAATTAAGTTATTAATTTCTTCAATGTATTCCATAGTCACCCATTGATTTATAATTTATATTATATTTATCTAATTATACTTATAATAAAAACAAATCAAGAATTTGAATTTAAAAGCTAGTCAATTCCATTGAAAATAAAATTGTAATCCTATTAAATATAAGTTATTTAAAAATCATATAGGACATTATTAAAATATGTTATCATTCCGTAATAAAATCGAAAATATTTTCTTTATAAATAATTATTCAGTACTATCAATATTATGCATAGTTACTTTAGCAAGAATAATATCATTATTTTTTTCTCCTATAGAACTTTCAGTAGATGAAGCACAATACTGGCATTGGTCAAGAAGCCTTGAATGGGGTTATTTTACTAAACCTCCAATAATTGCATGGATAATAGCTGTTTCAACTAGTGTTTTCGGTCAAGAAGAATGGGCAGTTAGGCTATGTTCTCCTATAATACATTTTTTAATATCTATATTTCTATGGATTGCTTCGAACTCTTTTTTTGGTAGCAAGTCAGGACGAGTTGCCGCTTTAATATGGATATTCACTCCAATCGCATCTCTTGGAAGTTTTATAATTTCGACAGACACCCCTTTATTATTATTTTGGTCACTGGCATTAATTTTTTTAATCAAACTAATAAAAACAAGAACACTTTCTTATAGCATCGCTATTGGTATAACTTTAGGGCTAGGATTGCTATCTAAATATGCCGCCTTATATTTTTTAATATTCTTAGTTCTTTGGTGGTTAATTTATGACAGGGGTAAAGATTTAAAAATTAAAAGTTTAATTTTAATAACTTTATTTACCTTTATCATTTCAAGCGGAAATTTATATTGGAACTATGAAAATGACTTTGTTACATTTAATCATACTATGTCAAACGCAGATCTTAAAAGTGTAATTTTTAATTATAAAAATTTATTTGAGTTTTTATCATCTCAATTGTTAGTTTTTGGACCTCTTTTATTCTTATTATATTTATATTATGTTTTTCAGAGCTTTTATATAAATAAAAAATTATCTCTTCTAGCTATGCTTTCATTTCCAATTATTTTTGTAATAATAATTCAAAGCTTTCTTAAAATTGCAAATGCCAATTGGGCAGTAACAGC
Organism: uncultured Rhodobacterales bacterium; assembly: GCA_964633395.1. Lineage (GTDB taxonomy): Bacteria > Pseudomonadota > Alphaproteobacteria > Puniceispirillales > Marisalimonadaceae > CAJJBL01. The sequence continues at coordinate 2,584 of CAZWGZ010000147.1, read as the reverse complement.
CTATATTGCTGCTACATTAATTTTAAGTGCATTTGTAGTTATTAATAAGAAAAAGTATTTAAGATTTATTTTTACGATAGGTATGTTTTTAAATATCTGTATTTCACTATTTATATTAGGGGTAACAATGACTGGTTCATTTAAACCTTTAGAACTAAAATCAAACCCTTTAAGAAAAAATTTAGGATTTGAATTACATGCACAAAAAATAAAAAAAATTGTTATTGCCAACTCTATTTCTAGTATTATTGTTGAAAACAGAAGCGACATAACAAGATTTAACTATTACCTCAATAGATTTGATAATAAACTTGAAAATAATATTTATTTAAATTCGTCTACTAATGTGCCAGGTAATTTTTATGAGGCTAACTTTGATTTTAAAAAGCAAAGTTTTGATATAAATAACAAAATATTAATCGTAAGTCAGTTTAAGGAAGATAAAATTTTTAAAAATCTATCAAATATAAATTTTATTGAAAAAATTACAGAAGAAACCATAGATGGACTAAAAAGAGAATATTATTTATTTATAGGTACTATAGTTAAATAAATATTTACTTATTTGTAAACTCTTCAAAGACCTTTAGCGTCTCAGAGCTAACATGATGCTCTAATCCCTCAGCATCATTTTTTGCTATTTCAGCATCAACTCCAATTTTAATCAAAAAATTATAAACTATTTGATGCCTTTTTTTACAATAATCTGCTAAATTTCTTCCCTTATCAGTTAAAAATATAGATCTATAAGGCTTACTTTCAACTAAGCCTTCTCTAACTAAACGTCTAATAGTACTATTAACGGTTGGACCAGTAACACCAAAGTGTTTTGCCAAATCAACAGCTCTTGCTTCTCCTGCCTGTTTAATTAAGTCAGCAATCATTTCTGTATAGTCTTCTGCAGTTTCAGTGTTTCTTGCATTCCTGACTTGTGCAAATCGATCCGAATTTATTTCAATATCATCATTCATAATTTAAAATACTATTGTTAGTTTAAAATACTATTATTAGTTAATGCTAAAATTTTTGAAACTCTTTTTCAACTTATTTAAAAATTGATTTATTCTAACTTGGTTTGATTTGATAGTTATGCTAAATATTAATTATTATTATGGAAGTTAAAATGAAAAAAAATAACAAAACTGATGAAATAAATAAAAAGTTGTTAATTGAATCTCAGGTTTTACAAAAACTTTTAATTCATTTGCAAAAAAGAACAGATGTTCAAAATATTGATCTAATGAATCTAAGTGGTTTTTGTAGAAACTGCCTTTCTCGATGGTACAGTGAAGCCGCATCAGAAAATGGCGTCAACTTAAATAAAGATAAAGCTAGAGAAATAGTTTATGGAATGCCTCATTCTGTTTGGAAAAATAAGTATCAAAATGATGCGACGGATGAACAAAAAAATAATTTTATTAGAGAAGAGTTAAAAGAAAAATAATATGGATAATATAGCAAATGATGATACAAATATTTCTAGAACTAAGGATGATAGACTTAAAAGTTTAATAGAAAGAGTCGAGAGACTAGAGGAAGAAAAAAATAATTTACTTACTGACATAAAAGAAGTTTTTTCTGAGGCAAAAGGCTTAGGGTATGATCCTAAAATTATGCGTAAAGTATTAATAATTCGTAAAATGGATATTGATGAAAGATTAGAACAAGAAGCTTTACTTGATACTTACAGAAATGCGTTAGGTATATATTAACAAATGTCTGAACATTTTGGGAATAGACTTGTAGAGAAAATAAGAAAGACAAAATCATTTTTATGTGTAGGACTAGATCCACATTTGAATCTAATACCTGAAATTTTTGATCTCAATATCTCTAAATTTGAAAAAGTTGAAAACTTTTGTTACTCACTCTTAGACTGTTGTATTGGACTTGTTCCAGCTATTAAACCTCAAATTGCTTTGTTTGAGCAACTTGGACCAAAAGGGATGTCTCTTCTTGCCTCTTTATGTAAAATGGCTCAATCTAAGGATATATTGGTAATAATGGATGCTAAAAGAGGTGATATTGGTAGCACCAGTCAAGCTTATGCGAATGCCTACTTAGGAAAAGACGCGCCTTTTCCAAGTGATGCCCTAACTGTTAACCCTTGGTTAGGTCTTGATAGCCTTGAACCTTTCTTTACAAAAGTTGAAGAAGCAGGAAGTGGTTTATTTGTTTTAACTCACACTAGCAATATTGGCTCCAAAGACTTACAAGAAGTTGTCCTTCAAAATGGTTTAAAATGTTATGAACATCTTGCAAATATTCTGAAGCCTATTGTTGATAAGAACGAGGGTAACTTAGGATTATCTTCAATAGGCTTAGTTTCTGGTGCAACATTCAAAAAACAAGCTATTGAATTAAGAAATTTATTACCCAACTCACCCTTCTTAATCCCAGGATATGGAGCACAAGGAGCTTCTGCAGCAGATGCTGTTGCGCCGTTAATGCATGATTCGACTATTCCTGGACTTAGAAATTTTGGACTTATTAATGCTTCTAGAAGCGTTTCTTTTCCAGAAAATTCTTATTCAGCTAAGAATATTGATGATTGGAAAAATATAATACAAAATAAGATCAAAGA
>CAZWGZ010000146.1:0-4322 GCA_964633395.1 uncultured Rhodobacterales bacterium | reverse complement strand
CCATTTGGACCTCCTATAATTCCATGATCAACACCACCTGGTGTTTGCCAAAAATCTCCTTTTTTTATTACAATTTCTTCTCCACCTTGAATACGTATTCCTGATCCTTCAACAAGAAATCCCCACTGCTCTTGAGGATGAGCATGTATTTGACCCTTAGCATTTGGTTCTATTGTAACCACTGAAAACATAGCCTGTTGACCACAAAAAATTCTAGTCGATATCCCTTCTCCTAGAACTCTTTTAATACCAGTATCTAAGTCATCAATATTATGAAAAAATTCTTTCTGTTTCATTCAATTTCTCCCAAATTAAAAAGGTTTGTCACCTGCAAAGGTTATACGATGCATTAATCTTCTTTTTCCATGGTAATCATTAATTGGGTTATGCATAGTGCATCTATTATCCCAAATTGCAACTGATCCTGGATGCCAATGAAATCGACAAGTAAATTCAGATTTTATCTGATGCTTAAATAAATATTCAAGAATAGGCGTGCTTTCTTCTTCAGTCATTCCAACAAAATGTGTGGTGTGAGCTTCGTTGACATATAAAGATTTTCTTTTAGTTTCAGGATGTGTCCTTATGACTGGATGAATTGCTTTTAATTCATCTCCCTTTAAACCAACTGATGCATGTTTCATTATATCCGATCTAGTTTTAGCTACCCGTGCTTTACCAGAAATATTAACACCTTGAAGTGTATCTAAAAATTCTCGCATTCCATCTGACAGACTTTCATATGCCAAGTATTGGTTTGCAAACTCTGTATCACCTCCAAATTCAGGAGTTTCAAGTGCGTAAAGCATTGTTCCCATTGGGGGTTTCTCTTGATATGTTGTATCGCTATGCCAAATTCCACCGAAATTATTTATATCCGTTTCCTTTTTTAAAATTGGAGTAATTTCAGGATAATCTTCTAAGCCTTTTACAAATGGATAAATTACTGGCGTACCAATTTTTTTTGCAAAAAGTTTTTGTGAAATTGGTTCAAATTTTTGATTTCTAAAAAATATAACTTGGAAATCTAATAAAGCTTGGTAAACATCAGAAATAATTTCATCAGAAATAGTTTCTGACAAATCTACGTTTTGTATTTCAGCACCTAATGAGCCTGCAATAGGATTTACAGTTATATTTTTATATTGTTTACTTATTGTTTTTATCATCTTTTATTTGCCTGACTTATAATTTTAAAAACTTAAAAAATTTATCTTAAAAAAATAATTTATAAATTAATTTAGTTGCACTAGAGTAATATAAATAGCAATAATAATAGAATATAAACAGAATTAAATTAATTAAAAATAAATAAAAATAAAAAATGAATACAAATAAATCACCTCATTTACCAGTAAGACAAGAATGGTTAAACCAACTTATTGAAGATCCAATTTTACCCAATATTCCAATAATTGATCCTCATCATCATCTATGGGACGTTGGATTTGGAAGATATTACATTGAAGAATTACTTGAAGATATAAACTCATCTGGACATAATATATTATCAACAGTCTATATCATGAGTTCTTCTAATACTAAAATATACTCTAAAGATGGCCTTGAGGAATTCAAACCTCTTACAGAAATAGAGTTTGCAACTAGTGAAGGTAAGAGAGCAGATCTCATTCCTAATAATAAAGTAAAAGTAAATGCTTCAATCGTAGGTTCTGTAGATCTTACATACGGTAATAAACTTCAGCCTGTTTTAGAAAAAGCTGTTAATATTAGCGAAGGAAGACTTAAAGGAATAAGGATGCTTTTAGCATCCCACACTGATCCAAGGATATCGTCTGGTGCAGTAAAATCTGATCTTGGTCTGATGCTTCATCCCAATTTTATAGATGGAGCAAAATGTGTTCAAGATGCTAACTTGTCATTAGATTTCTGGATATACCATACTCAATTAAATGAAATGGAAAAAATTGCACGGGCATTACCGGACCTTACAATAATTCTTAATCACATTGGAGGACCAATTCATATTGGTGAATATGAAGGAAAGCAAGCTGCAACTCATAGAGAATGGCGCTCAGCAATGATGAGATTATCAAGAATACCTAATATCAATGTGAAACTAGGTGGTTTAGGAATGGCTGTTAATGGAGCTAAATTTCATAATAGTAAGTTTCCACCAAATTCTGTTCAACTATCAGATGTTTGGAAACCATGGATTTATGAAACTATTGATATGTTTGGTTTTGATAGATGTATGTTTGAAAGTAATTTTCCTGTAGACAAGGGCTCATGCAGTTATGGAGCTCTATGGAATGCCTTTAAAATAATTGCTAAAGATATGTCAGATGATGAAATAAATAAACTATTTAGTAAAAATGCTGCTAAAATATATAAAATATAAAAATATACTTTTAAGGATTTTACATGACTGATATTTCTGTTCTTGAACAATCTGTATCCGTTGAAGGAAAGCCTCAATCTATCACTATTCAAGATAGTATAAAGTTAGCAAAGACTGCAGAACAACTTGGGTATAAAAGGTTTTGGGTTTCGGAACATCATAATCATCCAACCATAATAGGAAGTGCACCTGAAGTATTAATGGCTGCAATTGCCACTCAAACTAATTCTATTAGAATTGGAAGTGCTGGTATTATGTTGCCCCATTACTCCTCTTTTAAAGTAGCTGAACAATTTAGAGTGCTTGAGGCGTTAGCTCCCAATAGAATAGACTTAGGACTTGGAAGAGCTCCGGGGTCAGATGGGAGAACTGCTCTTGCTTTAAATCCTAATAGCAGAAATGATAGCGATCAATTTCCAAGTAATGTGAGAGATTTAATGGCATGGGTAAATAATGAGCCATTAATAGAGGGACATCCATTTGGACAATTAATAGCTCAACCAACTTCTGAGACAGGCCCTGAAATTTGGATGCTAGGAACGTCAAATTATGGAGCACAACTAGCCGCTTATCTTGGTATTCCATATTGCTTTGCTCACTTCATTACGAATGGATCTGGAATGAAAGGTGCAATTGAAATTTATAAATCAGAGTTTAGACCAAGTACAAAATATAAAAAACCATTAGTAAATGTTTGCCTATGGTCATTAGCTGCTGAAACAAACGAAGAAGCTAAATATCTGTTTTCTTCCAGAGCTTCATGGAAGATCGGAAGAGACTTTGGTCACCTTGGACCTATTACAGATCCAGATAATGCATTAACTATTATTAATAATAATAATTGGGAAGATCATTATAATTCTATGTATGAAAGTTCACTTGTTGGCGAAATTAATTACACAAAAGATAAAATTGATACATTAGTTAAAGATAATAATATTGATGAAATTGCAATATTAACCTGGTGCCACGACGAAATGGCAAGAATAAAATCATATGAATTATTTGCTAGTGCGTATAATTTAAATCGAAAAGAAATTTCAACTGAAAAACTTTCAAAAAGCTTTATTTAGATCAAATTTTGTTTTAAATAGTTTTTAACTTTAATTTTGGAGTATATAATTTGATTTATATAAAAAAAAACATTAATAAATATAAAATATTTTTAACTACTATCTTATTTATATCTTTTTTAACAGGATGCTTCCAAACTAATATGAAACAATTTGAAAATAATACTCCAAAACTAAATTTATTTTCTTTTTTTGAAGGTGATACTATTGCTTATGGAATCTTTGAAGATAGGTTTGGAAACTTAAAACGCCAATTTAGAGTAAATATAAAAGGTAGTGTTGATAAGGAACAATTAACTCTAGATGAAGAATTTCTTTACGACGATGGTGAACAAGCTAAACGTATTTGGAAAATAAAAAAAATAATAGATGATAAAAAAAATATTGTTTACTCAGGTCAAGCTGATGATGTTGAGGGAAATGCAAGTGGATCAATATCTGGCAATGCCCTAAATTGGTCTTATGATATTTTTCTAAATATAAAAGGAAGTAATGTTAAAGTGCATTTCAATGATTGGATTTATCAACAAAGCGATGAGATTGCAATTAATAGAGCTTATGTAAGTAAATTTGGTGTTAATATTGGATCCGTTACTTTGGTTTTCCTCAGAGGAAAAACTGCAACAAGTATTGGTCCATTGAATTTAAAAAATTGGTAGTAGAAAAATGTTTTCTAAATTTTTATTCTTAATTTTCTTTTTAACTTTTATTAATTCAGTTAATGCTCAAAATAATACTAACAGTGTTACTAAGTCTTTTACTGAGACTCTAACTAATACACTGACTAATACTTTGACAAACACTTTAAATAAGACTGAGACTGAGACTGAGACTAATTCTAATTCTAATTCTAATTCTAATTCTAATTCTTTAGTAAATAGTAATAA
>CAZWGZ010000145.1:0-4339 GCA_964633395.1 uncultured Rhodobacterales bacterium | reverse complement strand
TTACTATTTTTTCAATCTAACTTTGAAGGAGACTTAATAGAAAAAATTCATCAAGCTAGAAATAATGCATGTGGAATAATAATTAATGCTGGAGCTTTAACACATACCTCAATTGCAATACTTGACGCCTTAAGTATGTTTGATGGGCCAAAAATTGAGATCCATATAACAAATGTTTATGCTAGAGAACCTTTTCGTCATAAATCATATATCAGTCCAGTTTCCACTGGAATAATAGCCGGATTGGGAATTAATTCATATTTATTAGCAATTGATGCAATTAAGAAAATTTTAGACGATTAAAACTAAGATTGGAAAACTACCTATGAGTAATAAAAAATATAATCATTCAGATAATATAACTTTAGTTCAAAAGTTTGTAGATATAATGAATAGTAATAATTTATCTGAATTAGAATATGAATCAGATGATATAAAATTGAAAATTAGTAATAAATTTGTTAATAAAAACTCAAATACATCAGCCTTAATTAATCAGAGCTTAGAAGAAAAACTAATTCAAAATGCTCCAGATGAAAAATTAGAAAAATTTTCACATGATCATCAAGGCGCCGTTAATTCTCCAATGGTTGGAACTGCTTACTCATCGTCTGAACCTGGTAAAGAACCATTTGTAAAAATGAACTCCTCAGTAACAAAAGGTGATACATTACTAATTATTGAGGCAATGAAAGTTATGAATATAATTACCGCACATAAATCTGGTAAAATTATTTTTATTGGCTTTGAAGACAGTCAACCTGTTGAATATGATCAAACATTATTAATTATTGAGTAGAAATTCACAATGTTTTCAAAAATACTTATAGCAAATAGAGGCGATGTGGCCTTAAGAGTTTTAAGAGCCTGTAAAGAACTTGATATTAAGACCGTAGCAGTTCACTCAACAGCTGATAGAGATGCCATTCACGTTAGATTGGCTGATGAAAGTGTTTGCATAGGTCCTCCTGCTTCTTCTGAATCATATTTAAATATACCTGCAATAATAACAGCTGCTCAATTAGTAGGAGCAGATGCAATTCATCCTGGAGTTGGGTTTTTATCTGAAAATGCTGATTTTGCAGAAATAGTTGAGGCACATAATATTGTATTTATTGGTCCTAGACCAGAACATATCAGATGTATGGGAGATAAAATCGAAGCTAAAATAACAGCTAAGAAGCTGGGTATTCCTTTAGTTCCTGGTTCTGAAGGTGATATAATAAATCTTGAACATGCAATAAAAGAAGCTAAACGAATTGGTTACCCTGTTTTAATAAAAGCTGCATCTGGAGGTGGTGGCAGAGGAATGAAAGTTGCTCTAATAGAGGCTGATTTAGAAACAGCTTTTTTATCTGCTAAAAGCGAATCAAAAGTGGCATTTGGTGATGATCGTGTTTATATAGAAAGATATCTTCAAAACCCTAGGCATATAGAAGTCCAAATTATCTCTGATAAATATGGAAATACAGTTCATCTTGGAGAAAGAGAGTGCTCCATTCAAAGACGTCATCAAAAAGTAATTGAAGAAGCTCCATCTCCAGTTATTGACTCAAAAACTAGAGCCAAAATAGGTGAAATAGCAACAAAAGCTGTATCGGAAATGGGTTATCTGGGTTTAGGTACTATAGAATTTTTGTATGAAAACAATGATTTTTTTTTCATAGAGATGAATACCAGACTTCAAGTTGAACATCCTATTACAGAAGCTATTACAGGAAAAGATCTTGTTAGAGAACAAATAATGATTGCATCAGGCCTTCCGCTTTCGTTCAAACAATCAGATATTGTAATCAATGGTCATGCTATTGAGTGCCGAATCAATGCAGAAGACCCTGAAACATTCACTCCATCTCCAGGAAAAGTTTTACAATTTCATTCACCTAGTGGGTTGGGTGTTAGAGTTGATGCATGTATTTATTCAGGTTACACAGTGCCACCTTATTACGATAGCCTAATTGCAAAATTAATCGTACATGGTGAAAATAGAGCTCATTGTCTTTTAAAACTAAAACAAGCATTGAATGAAATAATAATAGAACCTATTTCAACTACCATTGATCTTCATAAGAAAATTTTAAGCACTAAGGTTATGCAAAATGGTTCTTATGATATTCGATGGTTGGAAGAAGAGTTGTTAAAAATAACGTAACCTATGACAGTTAAGAAACTATTATTGTGAAAAATGAGTATTATAATTCAATTAAACCTGAAGATTTAATTAAATTATATACGGTTGGCATTTTCCCTATGTCCAAAAATAGAGAAGATCAAGAAATATTTTTCGTTAATCCAGATTATCGTACTATAATTCCAATTAGAAAATTCCATTTTTCTAAAAGTCTAAAAAGGTTAATTAGACAAAGACCTTTTAAAATAACCTTTAATAAAGCTTTTCCTCAAGTAATTCACTCATGTGCTAATATTAATAGAAATGAAACTTGGATAAATAAAGAAATAGAAAGTTTATTTATATCTCTTCATAAAATGCAATATGCCCATTCAATAGAATGTTGGAAAAACAATGAATTGATTGGTGGTATATACGGATTAGCAATTGGTGGTGTATTTTTTGCTGAATCAATGTTTAGTTCCATATCTAACGGAAGCAAAATAGCTCTTGCACATCTTGCAGCAATACTTTGGAAAACCGGGTTTAAATTATTAGACGTTCAGTTCTTAAACGAGCATCTTCTTCAATTTGGCGCGCATGAAATAACAAAATATCAATTTGAAACGAAACTCAAGTTAGCACTAAAAATAGAAGCTGATCTTTATTCTATAGAACCAACAGATAATGATTTATTTGAATGCTTATCATTACTTGTACATTCTAATATAGACAAATCATAAACTGAGTCTTGAAGCGCACTTAAAGCTGGGCTTGATGCAAACATCCATCCATTAAATTTAACTTCTGACAATCTATCTGAATTATCATTTATTTTAATAAATGCCAATGATTCAGGTTTATCTATAGGCTTAGAAAAAACACATCTTTCAACAAAAATATCAAGAACACCAAATTTATATGATTGACCAACATATACCTCAAAGGTTTCTATTCTTGCTGTAATTTTGTCTAACCCTTGTAAAGTCAGTTTATTACCTTCAATCCAAGAAGAAGCATATCCAATATTTAAAAAAATAATAAAAATAAACGCTAATATTATCTTTTTAAAATCCATTAAATATCCTGTTTTTTCTTATTGTAGTTAATAATAAGTTATCATTTTTTATTATTAGAGAAAACTGCTTTACCTAATAAATCCGTAAAACTAACTGAATCTTTCGTATCATATATTATGTCATCAAGCTTTAAATACGTTTCGGCTGAACCAGGAATTATATCTATAAAGTTACCTCCTAATAAAGATGACGAAATAATTCTAGCAGAGGAATCGTCAGGGACTTTTATATTATCATTTAAATTAACAATGACCTTTGCATTATAATTTTCCATATTTAACTCAAGGTTTAAAATTTTACCTACGTTAATACCAGATATCTTTACATGATCTCCATTCTTTAGGCCTGCCGAAGATCCAAAGATTAATGATATTTGGTATCCCTCCTTCTGATTATCATTAACTATTTTCATACCTAGGATTAAAAAACATATTGCAGTAATTAATACTATTCCACCCATTAAGGTTTCAACTGGGTTATACCTCATATTTTTAGTTTCCTACTTTAAAACAGATTACTTTCCCCATATTATATCTGTTTTTTATTAATAATAAAAATCAATTTTACAATTAACTTTTTACTATAAAATAATAAATCAATAAAAAATAAGTAAAATTAAACAGTTACCAAAATAAATATATATTTATTAATTAATCCTCTTTACTGAGACATACAAAATCGTGTAGTTTATATTTTGTATGATACTACATATTGTGTTTATCCACAGATAAAAAATAATTAGTATTGTCTTAAAACATATGAAACAAAAAAAATTAAGGAAAAACAAAGATTTATTTTTAAACAATTATTAATATAATATTATGTTATAAATTCTTAACAACTTATCAACAAGGATTAAGGAATATTTTCTTATTAATAATAAATAATAGCATTTTCTTAATTCTAAATTAATGAGGAAAAAGATGAAATTTAAGAGGCACTTTACAAAAAAAGAAAATGACGCTTACGCTGGTTTAGAGTTCAAAACAACAACAAGTGAAATTAAAAATCCAGATGGAACAATTGTTTTTAGTGCCCCTAACATTGAGGTCCCAGGAAATTACTCTCAAGTAGCTGCAGATATCATTGCTCAAAAGTATTTTCGTAAAGCAGGCATACCTATTTATCTAAAAAAAGTAAAAGAAGAAAA
>CAZWGZ010000144.1:0-4362 GCA_964633395.1 uncultured Rhodobacterales bacterium | reverse complement strand
CAACAGCTTCATCCATCTGAACTTTACTAGACAAGGTTCTTAATCCAGATTCAGTGGCCTTTGCTAGAGGAACTCTTAGTGTCATTCTCTCATGTTCAAAACGGACAATTAGTAAGTCTAATTCTAGATCATCTACTTTACGTTTTTCAGTTCCTATTATTTTACCAACTCCATGACTTGGATAAACCACATAGTCACCAGGTATAAATGTTTTTAATAAATTTTGATCATTTATCACTTTAGTTACCTTTTCTTTAAAAATTTATTAAAACATAATGGCAAGTTAAAACTATAGTTAAAATAAATTTGTGAAAATTATTTAAAAAATTTAAATTTCAGAAGATTCCAATTATATATTACAAGTTTAAATTCTATAACATATTTTGTTTAAAATAACTAGTAAGACGTATAAATTAATTCAAAATCACTTTTCAACTGACCCTGGTTCTTTAGAAAAAAACTTTTCATATTTACCTGAAACTTCGGCATATTCATCGGCATCAGTTGGAGCATCTAGTTTCATAGTGATATTTGGCCAAATTTCTGACATATCTTTATTTATTTCAACCCATTTATCTGCACCAGGATCTGTATCAGCTTGAATTGCATCTACTGGGCATTCTGGTTCACAAACACCACAATCAATACATTCATCAGGATTTATAACAAGCATATTTTCACCTACATAAAAGCAATCTACAGGACAAACTTCTACACAATCAGTATACTTACACTTAATACAGCTTTCGTTAACAATATAAGTCATTAATTTTTCCAAAACATATCGATTATATGATCAGTTATTTAAACTACAAAAGATCCTATTACAAGGTACAATTAAAAACTAAAACTAAAAATTTAACTTCTACCCATTAATTTATCTGTTTGCCGTCTTTCTAATTTTGTAGGTCTTCCGGCTCTATCAAGAAATTTTATTTTCTTAATATATTTATTTGAAACTTCTTTTTTCGGGATAGGAGTTAGATCTTTATAAAAAAATAATGTTTCAACGAAAGGGCCTCTTCTTTTTGGAATATCAAGTACCTCAAGAATTTTTACTTGATCATTAATAGATAAAGTCAAAACATCACCAATGGAAATTAATTTATGCGGCTTCTTAGTTACCTGCCCTGATATTCTCAGTCTATTTGAAAGGATATATTTTGTTGATAGGCTTCTACTTTTAAAAATTCTAATATAAAATAAATATAAATCTAATCTTATATTTTTTTTTTCTAACAACTCCAATGCCATAATAGTTATTTGACTTTCAGAGACTTCAAAATTGCAAATGGCGATAACGGATCAGGAGGAGTTTCTTTCTTTCGAGTATTTGAATTACTTTTAATAGTTTTATCAGAATCTTTTAACTGCTTATGTTTTTTCTGCTTTTGATACTTAACTTTTGTTTTTATAATTTTTTTCTTGCGTTCAAAAATTATAATCGGGACTTGATCAGCTAAAACTGAAGGTTCTTCGTCAATTTTAATATAATCTAGATCATACAAAATTTCTTCCATTTGAATTTTTGTTGATCCTGCAATAGAAAGCATAGCCTCGTTTATTTTAAATTTACCACCTCTTGCTTCTGCTCTGATTAGAGCTGAAAGTCTTTCAGCAATATCCGCTCTTAAAGCCAGTTTACCTAATGGAACAAAACCTAAAGCTCTATAATACTCAAGAGGAGCATTAGCATCCATTAAAACACCTACACGACCTGCAGGAGGAGGTCCTATTTCAGGAAACTTTTGATTATATACAGACCATAACAATGCTCGTAAATTTATAGAAGAAGGCTTTAAAAGATTGGGTAAATATATAGTTTCAATGCCTAGTCGCAAACCTAATCTAGCTAAATTTCGTTTATCAGAATCATTTAAATTCTGAACAGACATAGATAAACCGCTTGTTAGAGTAGACCCCATACCTTCATAAACTTGATATGCAATTCCTAAAGCCTTACCTGACAAATCAACATCTGGATTTATTTCATCTTTTTTAATTATTACGTCTTCAATATCATTTTTAACTATATGATTAATTTCATCAGTTACTGTTTTATTATTTTTTAAATCATTTTTGGGCTTATCATATATAGATGGATTTTCTAGTTTTATAGCTTCTGATAGAATCTCATTAATATTTTTTTCAACAGCTTCTAACACTCTTAACTCAATTTGCTTTAAGTGTTCAACTGACAAAAGTTCAGAGTTTTTTATAATTGTTTTAGGAGAATAAATATTTTCTCCAGGCGCTAATGTTGCAACATTATTATTCTGCCACATAATAGAAGCATCCTTATTTAATTTAAAAGCAGCATTATCTGACATTAAAAGCTCTCTAACACGCCTTTCAATTTCTTTAGGCAAAGTTTTTCTTGCCGCAGTTAGGATTGGCGCTGCATTCTCTCCATCTGAAAGAGTAGGAACAAAATCAAAACCGTTGAGGACTCCTACTTGCTCTCCTTCTACAAAAACCGTTCCATCTAATTTCACTATAGCTTCCAAATTATTTTGCTCTTTCAATGTTTTAGTTAGTATTACAATACGCTTATCTACAAATCTTTGAGTAAGTCTATCATGCAATTCATCTGACAATCTATCTTCAATTGCTTTTGCATGATCTTGCCAATATTCTGGCTCATCTGTCCAATGTTTTCTATTTGCAATAAATGTCCACGTTCTTATATTTGATATTCTATTGAGCAATGTGTCAATTTCACCATCAAATCTATTTAACCTATTAATTTGAGAGTTAATCCAATCATTATCTAGTTTTCCTTTAGATAATAATAATTCAAAAGTTTTTTCTAGCAAGTTAAAATGCACACCTGACAAGGAATTACTAAAATCAGGAATTTGACAAACGTCCCATAACAAATGAACTGCCTCTGTACTATTAACATTTTTTCTAATGAAATCTAAATTTGATAAATTACTTAAGGAAACAGTATCTAGGGCACCAACTCTCTTGCGCATAAACTTAAACGGAGGAGGTGAATCCAAAGATTTTATGAGGTTGTTTAAGGAAGTGAAGCTCAAAGCTGTATTTCTCCACCATACATTTCTTAAAGGTGGAAAAAAATGATTTTCAATTTGCTCAATGGTATCCTCTTCAAACCTTAAACTATCGTCAACCACTCCAAATGATCCGTTACGGCTATGACGGCCTGCCCTACCTGCTATTTGTGCAATTTCTGATGCTGTTAGGTGCCTTGGTATATTACCATCAAATTTTATATCAGATGCAAAAGCAACATGGTCAATATCCATATTTAAACCCATACCTATTGCATCTGTAGCAATTAAGTAATCCACTTGCCCATTTTGGTACATCTCTACTTGGGCGTTTCTAGTTCTTGGAGATAGCGCTCCCATTACAATAGCAGCTCCACCTTTTTGAGTTCTAACTAACTCAGCTATCTTATAAACTTCTGGAACTGAAAATGCGACAACCGCTGATCTAGGCTTAAGCCTAGTGATCTTTTTAACACCTATATAACTTAAGGTTGATAGCCTAGGTCGTATTTCAATAGAGCAATCTGGCAATATTTTTTGTAATAATGGCTTAATGGTTTCTGCACCTAGAAAAACTGTTTCTTCAGAGCCTCTTGCATTAAGAATTCTATCTGTAAAAACATGACCTCTTTCAGGATCTCCAGCTAATTGAATTTCATCAATTGATACAAAAGCAAATGATCTCTCTAATGGCATAGATTCGACAGTACAACAAAAATATTTTGCATTTGGAGGAATGATTTTCTCTTCGCCTGTAACAAGAGCAACTTGAGCTTTTCCAACTAAAAGAACTGCTTTTTCATAATTCTCTCTAGCCAACAATCTCAAGGGGAATCCAATTATTCCTGATCTATGAGCAAGCATTCTTTCCATAGCATAATATGTTTTACCGGTATTCGTCGGGCCTAAAAGAGCTTTAACTTGAGACTTGCCCTCAAGTGATTTTAGAACAGAATTAGAATAAATATTCTTATTAAAAGTCATTAGGCTTGTTCTTTCATCACACTGTTTATAAGGTCGAATAAAAATATAATTAATAGTAAATCAAATTAACATCATCTAATTAAATTAATAAATGAATATACACTTTAAAAATGTTTCAATAAAGTAATGCATAAAATAAGTTCTAATTAGGAGGCTAAAATGTCTGATCAAAAACGTAAAGCAGTAATTACTGGAAGTAGCAAAGGTATTGGTAAAGCAATAGCAGAACGTTTTGCACAAGAAGGCATGGATGTGTATTTACTTTCCTCTAACGAGAATAATCTAAAGCAAGCAGCAACAGAGTTAAAGAGTAGATATGATGTTAATATTCACTATCATGCTTGCGACCTAAAAACTTCAA
>CAZWGZ010000143.1:0-4365 GCA_964633395.1 uncultured Rhodobacterales bacterium | reverse complement strand
AAATAGAAATAAAGGATCAATGTAGATGTTCTCAAGAAAAAGTTCAGTCAGCTCTTGAAAAACTAAGTCAAAATGATTTACAAAATTTATCAAACGAAGATGGAAATATAATAGTTATTTGCGAATTTTGTAAGGTTGAACGAGATTTTTCTAAATAATTAGTTAATGATTTAGGATTGTTTAATTTTTCCAAAATAATGGAGAAAACATAACTAAAATAGCAAAAATTTCTAATCTACCCAAAATCATTCCAGCACATAAAAACAATTTTCCTATATCAGGAACTGTCTTGTAAGAGCCTGAAGGTCCAATTATATCTCCTAATCCTGGGCCAACATTACCTATAGCAGAAGCTGCTCCAGAAATTGCAGTTATTAAATCTAATCCTAAACCTCCAAGGATACAGGCTAGTATAGCAAAAGACAATATATATAAGAAGAAGAATCCCATAACAGATTCAGTTACATTTTCAGGTATTGGTTTTTGATTATAATAAGATACTACTATTGCGTGAGGCCTTATTAGTTTTGATATTTGAGATTTCGCATTAGCGAATAACACTTGAATACGTGCCATTCTTAGTCCACATGTTGTTGAACCTGCACATCCTCCAACAAACATAAGTATTAATAATAAAGTTGTAGCAAAGCCGCCCCAACTATTAAAATCAGATGTTCCAAACCCAGTTCCAGTTATAATAGAAACAACGTTAAACGAAGCTAGTCTCAAAGCGTCTAAGTATGGAATATTCTGAAGAGATAAGTATATAGAAATTATCAAAATAACAAACAGCACTAACGTCAGGAATAATTTAACCTGATCATCTTTTATTAGATTCTTCCATCCTTTTTTAGTTATTGAAAGATAATGAACGAATGGCAAAGAGCCAACTATCATTCCAAAAATTATAATTAATTCGATGGAAGATGAATTAAATGCAGCTAGTGATGAAGACTTTGTAGAGAAGCCACCAGTAGCAATCGTTGTCATAGCATGTGCAATTGAGTCAAAAACTGGCATTCCTGCTCCCCATAGCATTACTGCCCATGCAATTGTTAAAGTTAGATAAACTATACTAATACCCTTGGCAAAGCCGGCTGCTTTAGGGACAACTTTATCTGGTGTTTCATATGATTCAGTTTTGAAGAGTTGCATTCCACCTATAGATAGCATTGGTAATACAGCAAGAGCCATTACAATGATACCTACACCACCCAACCATTGAAGAAGTGCTCTCCAGATTAAAATTCCGTGAGATGTTTGCTCCAAATTAACAATAACAGTCGATCCGGTCGTCGTTATTCCAGAAGTAGATTCAAAAATAGCATCCACAAAACTCATATTTATTTCTGAAAATAAAAAAGGTAAAGAGCCAAATAGAGCTATTGATAACCAGGCACTGTTGGTTAATAAAAAAGCTTGCCGTAACTCTAAGTGTTCAGTCGCACTTCCTCGACCAGAAAGGTAGAAGGCTCCTCCAAAAAAAACAGTAACTAGAGAAGATGCAATAAAAGCGGGCCAATCATTGCTTCCATAAAACCAATCAACAATAGCAGGCACTAACATAAATAATGATAGTATACATAACAACATGCCTATCAAATAAATTACTGGTGCAAATTTCATAATATATTTTTACTTTAAATTATGTTCTGAGACTATTAAAAATTTAGGTTGCCATTTTTATAAATCTATCTTGCAAGTTTACATCTTCTAAAAAGCAACCACTAAATTGATTGGTAGTCATAGTAACATTATTTTTTAATACACCTCTTGTAGTCATGCAATGATGTTCTGCGTCAATTAAAATGGCTGTCCCTTTAGGCGCAAGAGTTTTATCAATACAATTTAAAATTTGAGCGGTCATAGTTTCTTGTGTCTGTAATCTTTTTGCATATACATCTAAAACTCTTGCAAGTTTAGATATTCCAACAACTCTTTTATCAGGGTAATAGCCTATTGTTGCCCTACCAATAATAGGAACCATGTGATGTTCACAGTGACTTTCAAAATTAATATTTTTAAGCATCACTATATCGTCATATCCTTCAACATCTTCAAATGTTCTTGATAAAATCTCTTCTCCATTTAAATCATATCCGGAATAGAATTCTTTAAAAGATTTGATCACTCTTTTAGGAGTGTCAATTAAACCCTCTCTATTAGGATTGTCACCTAAGTATTCTATTAATACTTTAATAGCTTCTTCTGCTTCGCTTTGCGTAATTTTAGCTTTAGTATCCTGCCTTAGTGAAGAACTAGCTGAGCTTCCATAAGAATTCATTATTTACCCTTTTAAAATATAATTTACTTAAGTTTTCTATCAAATTAAGTTGTGTTAGAAAAGAAAATATTAATTTAAATTATTTGACTTAATTAAGAACTAAATTTATTTAAATCTAAGGGACGATAATCACTTATTAATTTATCACTTTCATCATGGGTAACAAGAATACACGGAATTTTCTTTTCTCTGACTTGATTTGCTACAAACAGTCTAAAGCTGTTTCTTTGTTCAGGGTCTATTGATGAAAAAGGTTCATCTAATAATAAAGCATCTGGTTCGGATAAAATAGCGCGGAGACAGGCAACTCTAGACTTTTGTCCTCCCGACAGTGTGTTTGGGTATCTATTTTCAAAGCCTTCCATATTGGCTTCGATTAAATGTTCATTTATTAAAAGATATTTTTCTTTATTAGTTAAACTCTTTTTTATACCAAAAATTAGGTTTTGTTCTACACTTAGATGTGGAAACAACACTCCATCTTGTAAGAGCAACCCAATTTTTCTTTTTTCAGGAAGTGTATTAGTTATTTTTTTATTATTTAAAATGATATCTCCTGTAAATAATAAATTACTTTCATAAACACCGGCAATAACATTTATCAAAGAAGATTTACCTATACCGCTTGACCCAAATATAGTTAAAATTTTTCCATTATTTACTTTTATATTTAAATCTTTAATAAATGGCTTTTCCTTTGAAGAAAACCATTTCAATGAGATATTTCTTAGTTCAAGCAAATTAGTGTATTCCCAGTTATGTTTTTTAGATATAAATAGATAACAGTATAAATCTAAAAAGAAATATTAAATATGATTGAAAAACTATTTAAAATACTAAGTTCTTCAAAAGCTAAGACAAAAAGAAGAAGGTATCCGCAAAAAGATGATGGCTTCTTTAAAGAATTTTTATTACTAGCACGATTCGAAATGGATAAAAATGGACTTTTAGATTGGAGATTAGAATTAGATTTTGCAAAAGTCAGGGCTGGTGCTTGTCATTTTGGAGAAAAGAAAATTACTTTTTCAAGAAATTTTATAAAAAATTCAGTTCAAGACGATATTCAAGATACCATTCTTCATGAAATTGCACACGCTTTAGTAGGCCCTAAACATGGGCATGATAAGTTTTGGAAGTTAAAGGCTAGAGAATTAGGATGTTCCGCAAAACGTTGTCATTCACTTGAATTTTCAAAGTATAAATGGGTTCGTTTTTGTCCAAACCTGTGTTGGGAACAAAAAATACATAGGAAAAATACAAATTTAATTTGTAAAAATTGTGGTGCAGCAGTGAATCACAAATTATTTCTTGAATAGATTTATCTATTAATTTCTTCCAGTTCAATCAATGTTCCTGAAAAGTCTGCTGGGTGGAGAAATAAAACAGGATTTCCATGAGCACCAATTTTTGGATTGCCATCTCCTAAAATTCTAGCTCCTGACAGTACAAGTTTTTCAGAAGCTGACTTTAAATTAATAACTTCATAACAAATATGGTGCATGCCACCGTTAGGATTTTTTTCAAGAAATTTAATTATAGGACTATTTTCCCCTAATGGTTCTAATAGTTCAACTTTTATATTAGGCGATACTATAAAAGCTACTGTAACTCCGTGCTCAGGGAGTGCTTGAGGTGGGCTTACTAATGTGCCTAGTCCTGCTGTCCAAGCTAGAGCCGCTTTTTGAATATTAGGAACGGCTATAGCAATATGATTGATCTTACCAATATTGGATGCAATTTCTTTCATTAAATATCTCCACAACAAAATTATAACTATCATAATAGCTAATTATTTTTTAGATTTATTTTAAACTTTACTAAAATAACATAAAGATCATTATTACTAGTTATATTTAATGAATTTTGGTAAATATAAATGGTATATGGGTTCTGGAGGATTTAGTTATTAAAAAGACAGGTAGAGAAATAATAGAAGAACTGCAATCTAGACGAGAAAAAGCTCGACTTGGTGGCGGGATAGATAGAATAGAAAAACATCATTCTTCTGGGAAGCTTACCGCTAGAGAAAGAATTATTACATTATTAGACGAAGGGTCTTTTGAAGAAACAGATATGTTTGT
>CAZWGZ010000142.1:0-4415 GCA_964633395.1 uncultured Rhodobacterales bacterium | reverse complement strand
GTATTAAATTCTTGATTATATGAATTTTTTACTCTTTTTTTCATTTCATCTATAATGTTTGCTTTAGTTAAACCTTTAACCGCTATAATAAATGGAAAATTAAATTTGGCTCTATATTCTTTATTTAATCTCGTTAATGTTTCAAATTCTTCGTCTGAACATTGATCTAATCCAGCTGATTTTTGTTCTAATTTAGAAAAATCTGTTAGATTATTTAATTTTTGTAACTTATTACCCAGCTCTGGATGCGCACATAATAATTTTAATTTTTCTTTATCTGAAGCGCATTCAACAATTGATTTCATTTTTATAAACAACTCATCACTATTTTTAATAATCTTGATATCAAAAGATATTAGTCTTTCTGGAACCCATGAGGAATGTTCATAAACACTTCCTAAAATATCAATGATTTTATCTTTATTGATTTTTTTTGACAACAGTGTGAAAGTTTTATTAGACATTATGAAACCAAATATTAATATTAAAAATAATATATAAACATATTATAATATATTTTTAAATAGAGAAAAAATATGACCGGTTTAACAACACACGTTCTAGATACAAGCCAAGGAAAACCAGCAAAAAAACTTAAAATTGAATTATTTAAAATTGAAAAATCAGAAAAAATTTATATGAATTCTTTTTTAACTAATGACGATGGAAGAGTAGACACACCTCTTATAAAAGAAGATGAACTAGAAATCTCTACATATGAGATTTTATTTTATGCTGGAGAATATTTGAAAAACCAAAACCCCAAACTAAAGTCATCTCTTTTTTTAGATCTTATTCCAATAAGATTCAATGTTACAAATAACAAAGATCATTATCACGTTCCTTTATTATTGTCACCCTATAGCTATAGTACATACCGAGGGAGCTAAACTCGATGATGTTTTTGATACAAGAATGGATTGAAATTATTTTAAGATGGTTTCATGTAATTGCTGGTATTGCATGGATTGGTTCTAGCTTCTATTTTATCGCATTAGATTTAAGTCTAAAACAAAATAAGGGTCTACCTCCCAAATCATACGGCGAAGCTTGGCAAGTTCATGGCGGTGGTTTCTATCATTTAGTAAAATACTTAGTTGCCCCTTCAAGGCTTCCAGCAGAGTTAACTTGGTTTAAATGGGAGGCTTATGCAACATGGGTATCAGGTTTTGCATTACTAGCACTAATATACTATGCAGGCGCAGAACTGTATATGATTGATATAGTCAAATATGACTTTGAAAAATATGAAGCAATAATAATATCTATTATTGGTATAATAATAGGTTGGTTATTATATGATCTTATTTGTAGATTCTCATTAAAGACTAACGTCTACGTTCTTATTGTAGCAATTCTTATTTTAATTTCGACTATGTCATGGATTTACTCTGAGCTATTTAGCTACAGAGGAGCATTTATGCAGATTGGAACAGTGCTAGGAACAATTATGGTAGCGAATGTTTTAATGATAATTATTCCTGGACAAAAAAAGGTCGTTGCAAGCTTACTCTCTGGAGAAAATCCAAACCCTAAACATGGGATGATTGCAAAACAGAGATCTTTACATAATAATTACCTTACGCTTCCAGTTATTTTTATTATGATTGGAAATCATTATCCATTTGTTTATGCAACTACATATTCCTGGATTATAATTTCTTTAATTTTAATTGTTGGAGCACTGATAAGACATTTTTTTAATATTAAACACACAGGAGAAAAACCTCCATATTGGGTTTTATTGCCAATCATAATTTTAATAACATTAAGCATTTATGTTTCAGAAATTGGCAAACCTAATCTTGAGCTAAATAATAATAAAAATACCGTTAAGCTAATCCCTAAAATACCAAAGTTAATTCTTTCTAATGCACAAGAAATTATAGTTACAAAATGTGCAATGTGTCATGCTAAAGAACCATTATGGCCAAACATGCAATCTGCTCCTAAACTTTTAATATTGGAAACGACAGAAGATATTATAAATAATATAGATAAAATTTATACACAGTCAGTTATTTCATTTGCAATGCCTCCAGGAAATATTTCATTTTTAGAAAATCATGAACGGGCAGAAATTGGTAAACTATATGAAGCAATATCTAAGATTAAAAATTAATAAATAAAATCTAGAGGGAGATTGTCACGTGCAAAAATTTGACGTTATTTTTAAAAATGGAGAAATAGTAACTGAAAATGGTAAAGAAAAAGCTGATCTAGGAATTATAGATGGTAAAATATCAGCAATTGGAATTTTGAATGATGAAGCATCTATTTTAGAAGATGCAAGTAATTTAATAATCTTACCAGGCGGAATAGATGCACATGTTCATATAGATCAACCTTCTGGTCCAGATGTTGAAATGGCAGATAATTTTCAAACTGCAACAATGTCAGCAGCAGCCGGTGGCTCAACAACTGTACTTCCATTTGCAATGCAAGAAAAAGGTCAGTCTCTAAGACAATGTGTCGAAGATTATCATAAAAAAGCTAAAGATAATCTTTATATAGATACCTCTTTTCATTTAATAATAAGTGACCCTTCTCCCCAAGTTTTAGGTCAGGAACTGCCTGCTCTTGCTAGAGATGGATACACTTCTTTTAAAGTATTTATGACTTACGATGATCTAGTTTTAAATGATGCAGAATTACTTGAGGTTTTTGAAGTTGCTAAAAAAGAAAAGACTTTAGTAATGGTTCATGCAGAAGGTTACGATGCCATTAGGTATCTGACTAAAAAGCTGGAAGATGAAGGTAAATTAGCTCCTTATTATCATGGACTATCAAGGCCTCAAATAGTTGAAAGAGAGGCTACACATAGAGCTATAAGTCATGCAGAAATAGTAGATATCCCAATAGTAATTGTTCACGTCTCAGGTAACGAAGCGCTTTCACAAATTAAATGGGCAAAAAATAAAGGAATTAAAGTTTTCTCTGAAACATGCCCGCAGTATATTTGTTTAACTGAAGATGACATGAAAGGTTTAAATATGGATTTTGAGGGAGCTAAGTATGTATGTTCTCCTCCTCCAAGAGATTTAGAGAGTCAAAAAGCAATTTGGGAAGGGTTAATAGATGGTACATTTGATATTTTTTCGTCTGATCATTGTCCATTTAAATTTAAAGATAAAAAAGGTAAAGATAGACCTGGCGCAAGAACTTCTTTCAAATGGGTTCCAAATGGGATTCCAGGTGTGGAAACAAGACTTCCCATTTTGTTTTCTGAAGGGGTTAGTAAAAAAAGAATTACTATAGAAAGATTTGTTGAATTAACATCAACCAATCCTGCAAAAATGTATGGCTTATATCCTCAAAAAGGTTCAATAAAAATTGGTGCTGATGCAGATTTAACAATATGGGATCCAAATAAAATTGATAAAATAAAACAATCAAAGTTACATCATGGCTCAGACTACACACCTTATGAAGATTTAGAAATAAAAGGTTGGCCAATTGAAACTTGGTTAAGAGGAATAAAAATTTATGGAAATGGAGAATTCATAGTTAAAGAAAATATAGGAAAGTATATTTCTAGAGGCTTTTCTTCTTTATAAAAAAAATCATTGAGATGGGAATTAAAAAATGAATGTAATTGATGAAATAGAAACACTTGTAAATCTTGCTTCACCCAAAATGGGATCAAAGGTAATAAGTGTATCTGATGATTTCTTTGGTAAAGCATCTCGAATGTTAGATGATAAAGACCCTGTTTTTATTGAAGATAAATATGATGATCATGGAAAGTGGATGGATGGATGGGAAAGTAGAAGAAGAAGAGATGGAGGTCATGATTGGGCAATTATAAAACTTGGTTCTCCAGGTATTATTTCTAAAGCTGAGATAGATACAAGCCATTTTACTGGTAACTTTCCTCCTTTCACGTCTTTAGAAGGGCTTTTTAGTGAAGAAACACCTAATGAAAAATCAAATTGGGTGTCATTAATTAAAAAAACTTCATTAATTGGTAACCAAAAAAATGATTTCATAATCGAGTCTACATCTAAAGTAAACTATGTAAGATTACAAATTTTTCCTGATGGTGGTGTTGCTAGAATCAGGTTGTTTGGAGAAGTAAAATACAACTGGAATAATTTTAATAAAGATGAATTAATAGAATTATCTTCATTAAAATTAGGTGGATCAATAATTGCATTTAATAACGCACATTATGGAGATGTATCAGCTCTTTTGTCAGATGGAAGAGGCAAAACAATGGGAGATGGCTGGGAAACAAGAAGAAGAAGAGAACCGGGAAATGATTGGATAATAGTTAAATTAGCACAAAAAGGTAAAATTCAACAAATTGAAATCGATACAGCTCATTTTAAAGGTAATTATCCAGATCAAGCTTCTTTACAAGCTGTATCTATAAATGAAACCATGAAAATTGAAGATATTATTAAGCAATCAGA
>CAZWGZ010000141.1:0-4434 GCA_964633395.1 uncultured Rhodobacterales bacterium | reverse complement strand
TTCCAAAAAATAAAATTTTTCTTGCCGATTTAATTCTTCAAAGAACAGATGGATTTATAAAGTGTGGTGGAGGAAGTTTTTTAAGTAATTGGATGAATGGAGATAATAAAGAGCATTTAGCTAATTACTTAATTGAAAATGGAAAATACGAAAGCTTTATGAAATACACAATGAGATCATACTTAGAAGAAGTAATTGAATTCACAAATTTTTTTGATATTGAAAAAGAAAAAAACTTAATTTCTATTGGTCCAGGTAATGGTTTTTTTGAATTGCTATTATTTCAAAAAGTTAAATTCAGAAAAATATTATTAATAGATATCGAAGAAACAGATACACAAAATCATGGTTTTAACCAAAATGGTTCTGGATATGCAAATTTAAAAGATACAAAAAATTTTTTGGTAAATAATGGAATTAAATCTGAAGTTATTAAAGTTTTTAATCCTGAAAAACAAAAACTACCAAAATTTAAATTTGATTTGTTAATATCCTTATTTTCTATGGGGTTTCATTATCCATGTGATACTTATGTAAACTATATTGTAGAAAATTCTTCCGAAAAATCAAAAGTAATTTATGATAAAAGAAAAAATATCAAAGATATTGGACATGAAAAATTGCAAATGACATTTAAAAAAATAAAGAAATTATCTAAATTGAAACATGATAGAATATCAATGATAAAATAAATAAATATTAAACGTGTTCACGTTTTAGAATAAGTCAGTACATCCAAATTTTTACATTAGGGTCTAAAAATATTTTATAATTAAATTTATATATTTCAATATAATTAATATTTATAACTTACTTATATTTTTATAATTGGTTCCTTCAATTACGAGATTATGTTGATGATTAATTTGATTATAGCTATTGTTATTGCAGTATTAATATTAATATGTATTTTGCCGATTAGATTTGTAATTAACAAATTATTTTTATCAACTGTTAAGTGTCTATAAAATGATTAATGAATTATCCAGAAATTGCTAAGAGAGAGTTAGATGAAAATAGCAACTTGGAATATCAATTCTGTAAGACTTAGGTTACCTCAAGTTTTGAGATTTATTAAAGAACAAAATATTGATGTTTTGTGTCTTCAAGAAACAAAAACGCAAGATGAAAATTTTCCATCAGATGATTTTACAAAAATTGGTATGGAACATCAATATTTTAGAGGTGAAAAGTCTTACAATGGTGTTGCTATTTTGTCTAAGATAAAATTTACTGATAAAAAATATATAAATTGGTCTGGCAAAGGTGACACTAGGCATGTTTCAGTTAAATTAAAAAACAATATTGAACTTCATAATTTTTATGTTCCAGCTGGAGGTGATGAACCTGATATTAAATTAAATCCAAAGTTTGATCATAAAATGTCTTTTTTAAATGAAATGAACAGTTATTTTTTAAAAGACACTAATATTCAAAAAATTTTAGTTGGTGATTTAAATATAGCTCCATTAGAAAATGACGTATGGTCACATAAACAATTGCTAAACGTTGTTTCTCATACTTTGTTAGAAACGGAAACGCTATTAGACATAATAAATACTGGTGATTGGATTGATGTAATGAGAGAAATTTTTCCACATCATGAAAAACTTTATTCTTGGTGGTCTTATAGAAATAGAGATTGGGAAGCCTCAAATAGAGGAAGAAGATTAGATCATGTATGGGTATCAAAAAAATTATTTCCACAAGTAAAATCTGGTGTTATCTATAAAGACACGAGATCGTGGGAAAGGCCATCTGACCATGTGCCTATTATTTTAGAAATTGATATTTAATAATAATATTAAATACAAAGGATTAAAGCCATGAATATACCATTTATAAAAATGCATGGACTTGGAAATGATTTTATTATTTTTGATAATATTAATAATACAATTATATCAGAAGTTGATTTTCTTAAAAGAATAGGTGATAGAAGATTAGGCGTTGGTTGTGATCAAATAATGTTGATTGAAAACACGTCAAAAAAAGAAAATTATAAAATAAGAATGTATAATAGTGACGGGTCTGAAACAGGAGCTTGTGGGAATGGCGTTAGATGTGTTGCAGATTATATAATGAGTAAAGAGAACATAGAAACTGTTTATATTGAAACTATATCAGGTCAATTAAAGTGTTTCTATTCTGAACGTGGAATAACAGTCAATATGGGACTTCCCAAGTTTAATTGGCAAGATATACCACTTTCTCATAAACAAGATGCATTAAAGGTAACGCTTGATGAATTTACAGCGTGTTGTATATCAATGGGAAACCCACATGCAGTTATATTTATGCCTAATTTAAGTGATCTTGAAAGTCTAGATTTAGATATAATAGGTCCTCGTTTAGAAACAAATTCCATGTTTCCAAATTTTGCAAATATTGAATTTGCATGTGTTTTAGAATCTGGCTTAATCAGAATGAGAGTTTGGGAAAGAGGTGTAGGAGTAACAATGGCCTGTGGGTCTGGAGCCTGTGCAACATCCATTGCTGCCTCATTATTAAATTTAAGCTCAAGGGAAAATAAAATTATCTTAGATGGTGGTAATTTGTTTGTTAAGTGGCTAGAAGATAAAACTGTAACACTTTCTGGAGCTACAGAAAAAGTTTTTGAAGGCATAATAGGTAACTAATTGACTGTATTTAATAAAAAAATAAATTCATCTCCAGAAATTAAGACATTTGGATGTCGATTAAATATTTGGGAAAGCCAAGTTATTAACGACCATGCAAGTAAACATGGACTTGGTGATTTAATTATTTTTAATACATGTGCTGTAACTAGTGAAGCGGAGCGTCAAGCTAGGCAAGCAATTAGATCAACAAAAAAGCAGAGGCCAGATGCAAAAATTTTAGTTACAGGATGCGCTGCTCAAATAGATCCAAAAAAATGGATGAATATGTCTGAGGTTAATTATGTTGTAGGTAATAAAGAGAAATTAGATGAAAGTTTTTGGAAAAATTTTGAAGAGTTGGATTATCATAAATCTGATAAAGGTTTGTTTGTATCAGATATAATGAAAGTAAAGGAAACTTCAGAACATCTTATAGATACATTTAACAATCATACTCGTGGTTTTATCCAAATACAAAATGGATGTGATCATAGATGTACTTTTTGTATAATTCCTTTTGGAAGAGGCCCAAGCAGGTCAGTTTCTACACAAAATATAATTAATTCTATAAATTCACTTCTAGATACTGGTGTAAAAGAAATTATTTTAACCGGTGTAGATATGACTTCTTGGGGTAACGATATATTTGGCAAACCTAGTTTAGGAATGCTAGTTAAAAAAATATTAAAAAATATACCAAATTTACCAAGACTTAGGTTGTCTTCAATTGACCCTGCAGAAATTGATTTTGAGCTGATGGATGCATTTGAAAATGAACAAAGGCTTATGCCACATATTCATTTATCAATTCAACACGGAGACGATCTTATTTTAAAAAGAATGAAAAGAAGACATTTACATAGGGACGTAATCAATTTTGTTAATGAAGCAAGGCGTAGAAGAAGTGATATTGTTTTTGGAGCAGATTTTATTGCTGGGTTTCCTACTGAAGACAATAATGCACATTTACAAAGTATGAAATTAATTAATGAAGCAGGAATTACCTATGTTCATGTCTTTCCTTATTCAGACCGAGAAGGCACCGCTGCTACTAAGATGCCAAAAGTATTAAAAGAAGTTATAAAAAAACGTTCTAAAGAGCTTAGATTATTGGCACAAAAACAATGTAAAAATTACTTGTCAACACAAATTGGTACTGTACAAAATGTCCTTACAGAAAAGAATGGTAAAGGATACACCCCTAATTTTTCAAAAATACTTTTTAATGAAGATATTAACCCAGGGCTTATTATTCCAACTGAAATAATAAGTTCTAACTCCATAAACCTAATAGGAAGACCAATTAATAATTAACGAATTAGTAAGGTTTAAAGAGAAAAAATGGCATTGAATTGGTTTAAAAAATTAAAAACTGGACTGAGTAAGTCAGCATCAAAAGTAGAGAATGTATTTGCTTCTGTTACAGGAAAAAAAACTATTGATCAAGAGGTTCTAAATGATATTGAAGATCAGTTGATCTTGGCTGATTTAGGTGTAGAAGTAGCATCTAGAATTGCTAATAAAATAAAACAACAAAAATTTGAGTTAAATGAAAAAAAAGAAATTACTAAAATAGATGTAGCGGAAACTTTAGCTTCTGAAATAGAAAAAATTTTAATACCTTGCGAATCAAATATTTTTGATAAATTCAAATCTAAACCACATGTGATTTTGCTTGCTGGTGTAAACGGGTCAGGGAAGACTACAACTGCAGGCAAAATTGCAGAAAAATTTAGATTTGATAATAAAACAGTAGTTCTGGCTGCAGCAGATACGTTTAGAGCAGCAGCTGTTGCGCAGTTAGAAACTTGGG
>CAZWGZ010000140.1:0-4438 GCA_964633395.1 uncultured Rhodobacterales bacterium | reverse complement strand
TTTAATCACAAGTCCCCCAGACGGGTTTGTTGGCGCTTGTTAATGATGAATTTAATGCAAATTCTGAAGGCTCTGATGAAAAATTTGAAACACACCATTTTGATAAATCTTGGTTGAATGTTGATGCATCAAGAAACATACGTTCCATACTGATCACGTTTGAAGTATTCCAGTTTTCTAAATTTTGGTTGAATGCTATGGCATTCCTAAACATGTCAAGCATTTTGGTGACATTTGAAGTGTCCCAGCTTTCTAAATTTTGATTGAATGATGAAGCATTCTTAAAGATACTTCCCATATTTGTGACTTTAGAAACATCCCAAATACCAATATCTTGATTGAATGAACTTGCATTAAAGAACATACCATCCATGTCAATTACATTAGAAACGTCCCAATGACTAATTTTAGAGTTAAAAGAATTACTATTAAAAAAGTTTTGAAATGGACTGGCTGATCCAGACATATCCGTTACTAATGTTGTGCATAAGTCAACATTACCACTTTCAAGTTGAGCTGTAATAGTCGAATTATCTACTGCCGTATAAGTTCTTCCATCAATTATGTCTGAGTCCCCTACTGATGCGTCAGGACACTTACAAATATTGTTTTCAAAATATATTTTACCTGAATTCAACTCTTTTACAATGGACACATCATTCTCATCAGCTGTCCCACAAGATATTAATGTTAAGATAAATAGACGCAAAAGCTTATTTATTGAAATAAATTTAAGATTGGTGATTTGATGAATTTTAGACATGTTGAAAATGATTTTTTTTTGATGAAAATTGAAATTATATAATGCCAATTATTTTACAAGCTAATAGTTTAATTATTAAAAATTAACGCTAAATATTATTTAAGGTTATTATTAATTAAATACAAAATTATAGGTCAGGGATATTATAGTACTATTAATTATAGATAATTCATATGCAGCTAATGGACTACTCCCAAAAATATTACCATTATCTGTAGTTCCATCTCGAGGGGAATAAAATATATTAAATGGGTTTTTTCTTCCGTATACATTATAAAGAGTAAAAATCCAATCTCCTTTTAAACGATTATTTAATTTTTTGTCATAAGAGATTTTCCATGAAAAATCTAATCTATGATATACTGGTAAGGTAGCGTTATTTCTCTCTAGATAAATGGGCACTTTTAAGTTACCTATATCAAAAACACCATTTGCTATTGTATATGGTTTTCCAGATTGGGCAGTGAAATTAAGACCAAACTCATTATATAAATCGCCTCCATAGCTGATTGTGGCATTTAAAGTATGAGGCCTATCAAACTCTGAAGCATACCAATTATTATTGTTTATTCTATTTTTACTAAGTTTTTCATCTGTTTTTAATAAACTTCTTGCCCAGGTATAATTAATGAAACCATTAAATTTATTGGATTTTTTTTTCAAGGCGATCTCTATACCATACGTTCGCCCTTTTCCTTGGATTATGTCTCTTTCAATAAAATCTGAAAGAAAAAAATTTGCGCCTGGCTTATAGGAAAGAGAATTTTCCGAATCCCTGTAATAACTTTCTGCAGAAAACTCGACACCTAATGAATTAAGGTTTTGAAAAAAACCTATACTATAAGTGTCACTAATTTGTGGTTTTATGTAAAAATCAGAAGTCTTCCATCTTGAAGTTGGCAAAGGAGTAGAAGTATTATAAATATTTTGGATATATTGATTTATTCTAGAGTAACTTGCTTTAAATGAACTGTTTTCTCCAATATTAATTCTCGCGCCAAATCTAGGTTCAAAATTATTATACGATATGACAGATTTGTTTTTTTGATAAGACACAACCCCAGTTTGTTTATAATTTTCATCATATAAGTACAAATTATATGGCCCCAGAAAATTAAAAATTGTGTGTCTTAGACCAACAGAGATTGAAACTTTTTCGTTTGGTGTCCAATTTAAATTAAAATAACCTGAAAAATCAAAACTAGTTTCTTCTTTGAGTGAAATAGGTGAAATAGAATTCTCATTTCCAGGAGATAACTCACCTGGTTGAATAATATATTTTTTAGTTTGAAATCCCAAATAGTATTTCATTTTTTCATTTCTAAAATCACTGAATTCTTGTTGAGTACTTGTATATTTTAAGTTAGATTTAAAGGTAATTACATTATTAGATTCATATTCTGGGAATAAATTTTTAGGTGTATACAAACTATTTACAATCGTTGATTTAAAACTTGTATTATTCTTGAAATTATGAATCCAACTTAGTGAGTGGTTGGTAGTCTTAAAATCAAATTGATTTACTTCCGAGTTAATGTTTTCTATTGAAGAAATTAAGTCCAATTGATAAAAATCATTGGATTTGAAAAAAGTATACGATAACTGATTATCATCATTCAACAGATACAGAATTTTCCCTGTTCCATCAGAAAAATTTGCTTTAGTTTTCTCTAATCTTTTAATAAATATTGGAAATAAGAAGTCTGTAAAACCAGATCTTGCTCCTACTGATAAGAATAATTTATTTTTTATCAAGGGGGTTGTTAGGTTTAATCTACTCGACAATAAACCGACACCGCCATTTATTTTTAATTTATCTACATAAGGGTTTTTAACTTTAATGTCCAGAACAGATGAAATTCGTCCTCCATATTTAGACGGAATATTAGCCTTAAACATACTCACGCTTGAAATTACATCAGGTGTAAAAACCGAAAGTAATCCGAAAAGATGCGTTGGATTAAAAACAGGTGCTGATTCATATAATATAAGGTTTTGATCCAACGAACCTCCTCTAACAGAAATCCCATTACTTACATCACCAGCATTATTTACTCCTGCCATCATTGTCATACTTTTAAGTATATCAAATTCTCCAAAAGCCGAAGGAATTTTCACCAAGTCTTTAGTTGTAAAATTTAAAACTCCCATTAGGGGACTTTGAATATTTTTATTTAATTTCTGAGCCTTTACTATTATCTCAGATAATTTTTCTTCCAAAACCTCCATATATATCGACATTATGGAGTCATTGATTAGACTTATTATTCTTTTTTCACTCTTATATCCCAAATATTTAAATGAAATTATATGATCTTTACTAGGTAATTTAAATGAGATGACTCCATTTGAATCTGTAATTCCTCCTCCTTTAGAGTTTTCAATAATTACATTAACGCTATTTAAAGGTTCTCTTGTTTCAGAATCTTTTACAGTAATTTGAAGGTCATATTCTTGACCCATTAAAAATGAATTTCCTAGTAATAAATTGACAAGAAAAAAATAAATAATTTTATTCATTTAATTGGATTTCCATTCTAAAGGTCTTATACTTGATCTAAATGGACTATCCTCACATGAGGAAAAAATAGGATAATCAAACCTGGTTAATGGCATAGGTACATTTTCTCCAAAATACTCGAAACTATTTGCTTCCTCACTCCCATAAGCATAACCTTCTAAAGAACTTCTAGGAATAGAAATAGATTTATTTGAGCCTGAAGCCACTGTAAATCTTCCTAGTACGATTTCATTTTCATCATCAGGATTATATAAATTTCCAATCAAAACAGACGGAAGAGGAGCATTAAGACCACTATTACTCTCAATGACATCTTTTAAAGATTTATAATATTTATATGCTTCAAAAGAGATATTATATTGTTGTACTTGAACCAAGATATCTCTTTTTGAGTAGAGAGGAATTTTTCCAATTACCAAATCACTAACCGTTTCACCATTTATAAATTCATCATTATATATAGATATATTTTCGTTGTATCTTATTTTATAACACTCGGTGTTACATGGATAGGTATAATAATCTCTTGCCCGTCTATAATTTGTTGTTGGAATACACTTGCCATTTCTTAATACCCCATTAAAGCATATAGAGCAATAGGATTCCGTCTCATAAGTTTTATACTCGAAATAAAAGTAATTCTCTTTTTCGGCAGGATCAATAAATGAAATCATAACTCTATGACCAGGACGATATTTATTTGCCTTATTATCATATAATAATTTCAAATCATATTCAGATTTAATATTTTTTATCAAAATTTCTTCTGAAAAACTTTCTGCAGATGACCAGTATTTAGTTCCATCTGGAAAGGTAATTGTTAATTTCCATTCTTCTCCACTATTAACTTTAAAACCAGAAGGAACTTGATATGAATCATATCCTTCGGTTAAGGTAATAATCTTTTCTTCACTAATTAGCTCAACTGAACAACCCGAAAAAAAATAAGTTTTATAATCACTATTCTCATAAGAGCTTTTTCTAATTTTAACATACGAGGCACCTTCAATATTAGAAGCAACCCCATCTACAAAAACTAGTCCTTCAATAAATTTAAATTCTGGGGGTGATGGGTCTATGCAGTTAATAAAAACCAATGAAATAAGTAAAATGAAAAAACGAATATTGAAAGTAAAATCAAACAAATTTAAATG
>CAZWGZ010000139.1:0-4453 GCA_964633395.1 uncultured Rhodobacterales bacterium | reverse complement strand
GATTTAAAAACAAAATTAGCATCCATACCTAAAGCAATACAAATAGAAGCAGAAGCAAGAACATTATATACTTGGAATTCTCCAATCATTCCTATAGTTGATGAAAAAACTGTATTGTTAAATATCACCTCTAAATTTATAGAATTACTATTATGAGTTATCGATTTTATTTTAATATCTGCTTTTAAATTTTTCCCAAAAGTCAATATTAATAAATTTAATTTCTTTAATTCATTATATAGTAACTCACCATGATCATCGTCAATATTTATAGCAACGGCAGAATTGTTCTTTATTATTTTTGTAAAAAGTCTTTTTTTAACAGAAAAGTAATTTTCTATTGTTTTATGATAATCAAAATGATCTTGGGATAAGTTTGTAAAAACAGCTCCTGAAAAATTGACACCATCTAATCTACATTGATCAATTCCGTGTGAAGATGCCTCAATAGCAACATGAGATATTTCTTGAGAAGTTATTATATTAAGCTCATTATATAAATCTGAAGGATCAAATGTGGTTAAATTATTACTAGATTTTTGTTTTGTACTCATTATTGAATTGTCTGGAAATGTTGTTCCAAGAGTTCCCATTGAAGCCGCTTTCCAACCGGCTTGACTCCATATTTGGCGACAAAATTCAACTACAGAAGTTTTACCATTAGTTCCTGTAACACCTATTATTTGTTGAGGCTGATTTTTATAATAAGAAGCAGCCAATAGAGCATATATCTCTCTAGAGGATCCTTTTTTTATGGAGACAACATTTTTTTCGTTAATTTCTTCAGCTATTATTAAAATAGCTCCATTTTTTCTAGCTTCCTGAATGAATTTATATCCATCAAATTGGAAACCTTTTATGGCAATAAAAATATAACCTTCCTTAATACTTTTACTATTAGAAGAAATTCCTGATATATCTAAATCTAGCGCATCATTATTTAATTGATTAAGCTCTGTTTGTAGAATTTTATTTCTAGATATTAATTCTCTTAAGAGCGTCATTTTATAACTCTGCTCCTCTTATCTTATATTTTAGTAAACTTTTAGTTAAGACAACGGATTCATTCATTTCAGGTTTTATACCAAGAATTGGAGCTATTCTAGTTACTATTTCACTTACTACAGGAGCTGCAACCCAT
Organism: uncultured Rhodobacterales bacterium; assembly: GCA_964633395.1. Lineage (GTDB taxonomy): Bacteria > Pseudomonadota > Alphaproteobacteria > Puniceispirillales > Marisalimonadaceae > CAJJBL01. The sequence continues at coordinate 3,312 of CAZWGZ010000139.1, read as the reverse complement.
CCTGCAGTTCTATACCAAGAAGATGATTTTTGTCCTTTGGGGTTATCAATCATCACCGTAATTACAAAACGTGGATCATTCATAGGAAAACCTGCAGTAAAGGCTACAATATTTTGTTTTTTAAGATAACCGCCAGATTCACTTACTTTTTCTGCAGTCCCTGTTTTTCCTCCAACTAAATAGCCTAGGGCTTCAGCTTGCTTTGCTGTTCCATATTTATTACTTACAACTAAACGCATAATACTTTTCATTTTCATAGAGGTTTGTTTAGAAAAAATGCGTTTGTTATTATTTATTGAAGTTGGAATTAATAGAGTAGGGTTTATTCTTATTCCACCATTAACAATTGTTGCTGTCGTAGATGTTAAATGAACAGGAGTAATAGCAATACCATGACCATAAGAAATTGTCATTGTAGTTAATAGTTTTGCATCAGTTCTAACTAATGGGCTCCCTGTTTCAGGGATTTCCAATGAGAGCCTATCCATCAAACCTAAAGATTTCAAATATTTTAACTGAATTGAAGAACCAAGTTTTTCGGCAATTTTTGCAGAACCTATGTTGCTCGAATGAACTATAATTTCAGGAATATTAATAGCATAATTTAGGGGATGGAAATCTTTTATAGTCCTTGAAGATATTTTTAATGGTTTTGAAACATCAAAAACTTCATTTTCTTTAAACAACCCACTTTCCAAGGCCACTGCTGCAGTTATAAGCTTAAGAGTTGATCCAAGCTCATATATACCCTTAGTAGCTCTATTAAAAAGCTTGTCATCTGTAATATTCTTGTAATTATTAGCGTTATAATCCGGCAGTGATGCTAAGGCATAAATTTCCCCAGTTTTTGCATCCATAATTATTCCAGCACCTCCTTCAGCTTCAAATTTATTAATTTGCTTAAGTAGGGTTGTTTTTAAAATATGTTGGATTCCTCCATGAATTGATAAAGTTACATCGTTTCCCATTTGTAAAGTCGTATCAAACGATTTTTCAATGCCAGCAATGCCAATGCCATCTATGTCCGTATTTCCTAAAACGTGGGAAGCTAAACTATTATTGGGATAAATTCTTTTGTTTACACTTTCGACTTTAATACCTTCAACTCCTAGATCTAGAATAGCAATATATTCTTTGGGAGTTATTTCTCTTATTAAGTTAACATGATTTTTTTTAGAGTTTAATTTTTTTAATAATATTTTTTTATCAATAGACGGAAAAATTACTTTTAATTTTGAAATAGTTTCATCTGTATTTAAAACTTCATAAGGATTAATGCTTAAACTAGAAACGTTAATTGTTGTAGCAAATAGATTGTGATTTCTATCAAAAATATTTCCTCGATTAGTCTTTCGTTGTTTAATTAATAATTGATTGTTCTTTGTTATAACAGTGTGGTTATTACCATTTTTAACGGGGGTAGCAAGAGTTACAGATCTGTATCCTATTGTAACAAAGGACAAAACTAAAAAAGCTCCACATACACATAGTTTTGCTTTTCTTAAGTTAGATGATTGTATTTTACCTTGATTTTTGTTTTTAAAAGATAAAAATGTCATCATAAACCTTCTTTATGTTTAGATACTTTAGAACTAACTAAATCCTCAAGGTTCCAAATATCAATAGGAAGAACAGGTCTCATTTTTAACTTTGTTAGAGCTATTCGCTCTATTCTATCTGGTCTTTTTAAATAGCTTAGTTCCGCTTTCAAAATATATAAGTTTGATTTAGTTTGAATAATATCTTTATTAATTTTAGCGATCTCCATTTCTTTTTTTGAAATAGAGTGTTTAATTTGATACAAAGATATTGCTACAAAAATAATAAAAAAAACAAATAAAAAAGATGGATATCTTATCATGCAACCTCTCCATATAATGATGGAAAAATAGTTCTTTCTGCAACACGCAATTTAGCTGATCTTGATCTTTTATTCATTAATATTTCTTTTGAGGATGGGAGTATTGGTTTTTTTGTAATTATCTTTAAACTATGAGAATTAATATTGGCATGTGGCAAATGTCTTGATATTGGATTATTTTTGGAGGACTTCAAAAAAAATTTTTTAATTATTCTGTCTTCAATAGAATGAAACGAGACAGCTGCTAAAACACCACTTGGTTTTAAAATTTGTTCAGCGGCAATTAAACCATTTTCTAATTCAGATATTTCATCATTTAAATATATTCTTATTGCTTGAAAAGTTTTAGTTGCAGGGTCTATTTTATGGTTTTTTTTGGGAATACAATTTCTTATTATTGACGCTAATTGAACTGTATTTGATATAGTCTTTAGAGATCTTTCCCTGATAATATTTTTAGCAATTCTTCTAGAAAAAACTTCGTCACCTAATTCATAAATAATATTTGCTAAAGTATTTTCATCAACCTTGTTAATGAACTCCTCTGCTGTTGCTCCCTCCTTTGACATTCTCATATCAAGCGGGCCTTCTAATCTAAAAGAAAACCCTCTATTTTTTTGATCTAGTTGAGGGCTTGACACACCTAAATCAAAAATTACACCTGCTACTTTGACTATTCCAAGAGATTTAGCAAATTTAATTATTTGAGAAAATTTTCCATTTATAAAAAAAAATCGATTTTTAAAGTCTTTTTTAAGTTGAGCCGCTATAATTTCCGCCTCTGGATCACAATCTATTGCAAGCACCTTACAATTATTCTCTTCTAGAATTGCTTTTGTATAACCACCTAAGCCAAAAGTAGCATCAATGTAGAATTCTTCATCTTTAATTGATAAAGCATTCAAAGCTTCTTTTAATAAAACTGGAATATGAGGGGTTTTATTAATCATTATTAATATCTTTTAATAATTTTTTTTTACTTAAAATTAATTTTGGAGGTCCTTTTTCTTTCAAAACTTTTTGTGAATGATTATATTGATTTTGGTATTCAGATGGGGACCAAATATAGAAAGATTCTCCAATGCCCATGAAAACAGCCTTATCATTTAATTGCGCAAAATTTATCAATATTTCGGGGATAATAACTCTACCACCTGAATCAAATTTCATTTCAAATGAGTCGGCCATCATCATTCTTAAAATAAAAGCTTCGTCTGACAAAGCGTCTAGCTCATCTATTGCATCAATATATCTTTGCATTCTATTAGAGGTAGTGCCTTCAATACATTTAAATCGTAAGCTTTTAAATAGAATTAACTGCTCACCTTCTTTTTCAAGTTTAAGTCTATATGAAGCTGGAATAGACACTCTACATTTTAGATCAATTTTATTATGCGAGGTTGATAAAAACATAATCCTAACAAGATCCTTAGTAAAATATTAAAAAATAT
>CAZWGZ010000138.1:0-4473 GCA_964633395.1 uncultured Rhodobacterales bacterium | reverse complement strand
AGAGGTTCAATGATTACAGCTTTGAGTTCAGATTTTGTTAAAACAGCAAGAGCCAAAGGAGTTAAAGAAAAAGCAGTAATTTTTAAACATGCACTTCGCAACGCATTATTACCTGTAATAACTGTTGCTGGAGACCAGGCTGCCGCAATTGCAAATGGTGCCATCATCGTAGAAACTATTTTTGGTTGGCCAGGCATTGGTAAATTGATGTTAGATTCAATTTTACAAAGAGACTTTGCTGTAGTTCAAGCTTCAATTTTAATTACAGCAATAGTTATTCTATCAATCAATATAATTATTGATATAGCTTATGCGACTTTAGATCCTAGAATAAGGCATAAATAATATGCAAACAATAAGAAATAACAATTCAATTCTTGAAAAATTTAAAAGAATTTATTCTATGTTCTTAAATGATAAACTTGCTTTAATTTCAATAATTTTTTTAATTTTTATTTTAATAATAGCTATTTTTGGACCATCTTTAACTAGTAACTCTTTTACTAAAATGAATTTAAGATTACGTAATTTGGCCCCTTTTTCTTTTGATCATAATATGATGTACTTTTTAGGCGCAGATGCATTAGGTAGAAGTATGATTGCAAGACTTATTATAGGCACTCAAAATACAATGTTTATAGCTGCTAGTGCAGTGTTATTATCTATGACCTTTGGAGGTGTTCTCGGTTTGATATCAGGCTATTTTGGGGGTAAAATTGGTAATTTTATAATGCGTTTAGCTGATGTTATTATGAGTTTTCCTTCATTATTGTTAGCTGTTATTGTTTTATATATGTTTGACCCAGGATTAATCAATTTAGTTATGGTTTTAGCATTTACAAGAATGCCTATATACATGAGGACAGCTAGAGCGGAAGTGCTTGAAATTAGAGAACGATTATTTGTTGCTGCAGCAGTATCAATGGGAGCGTCACATCTAAGAATTATTTTTAAGCATATTGCGCCCTTAACAATTCCTACTTTAATTACAATAGCTACTTTAGACTTTGCTTTTGTTATGTTAGGTGAATCCGCTTTAAGTTTTTTAGGAGTTGGAATTCAGCCTCCTGAAGTGACTTGGGGATTAATGGTTGCTCAGGGTAGAAATTACTTGCAAATTGCTTGGTGGTTAGCTTTTTTTCCTGGTTTAATGATTATGTTAGTAGCCTTGTCTTTAAATCTTTTATCTTCATGGCTTAGGATAGTTCTTGATCCTATTCAAAGATGGCGTCTTGAAGATATTGGAGATAAGAATGAGTAAGTTAGATTATCCATTATTAAAAATTTCTAACTTAGCGGTATCGTTTGATACGGTAGATGGAACAATTGATGCTGTTCAAGGAATTAACTTTGAATTAAATAAAGGGCAAACATTAGCAATTATTGGAGAAAGTGGATCTGGTAAAAGTGTAACTGCTTCAGTGATTATGGGAATTTTAAGTTGTCCTCCTGGGAGAATTAAGAGCGGTGAAGTTTTTTTAAATAATCAAGATATTTTAAAACTTTCTGATGGTGATAGAAGAAAATTAATGGGAAGTAACATTGCTATTATTTTTCAAGATACATTAGCTCATCTCAATCCTGTTTTTAGTGTTGGATCGCAAATAGCTGAGTGTTTTCAAATTCATAAAGGGTTAAACAATAATGATAGTTGGAGTAAAGCAGTTGCTTTATTAGAAAGAGTAAAGATACCGAATGCTTCAAGTCGAGCAAAAGATTTTCCTCATCAATTTTCTGGCGGTCAAAGACAAAGAGTAATGATAGCAATGGCGTTGGCCTTAGAACCTGATATAATTATTGCTGATGAACCTACCACAGCACTTGATGTCACTATTCAAGCTAAAATATTAGGTTTACTGAAAGAACTTCGTGATGAAAGAAATATGGGTTTAATATTAATTACTCATGATTTAGGTGTGGCTGCTGAAGTTGCTGACGATATTATTGTATTAAAAAATGGAAAAATTGTTGAAAGTGGATCTCTTAAAAAAGTTTTTATAAATCCTAATCATTCTTACACTAAACAACTAATGAATTCTATTCCAGGACAAATTATTAAATCAAAAAAAAATAATAAAAACAATACCTTGAAACCAATATTAGATATAAACAATATTACAAAAAATTATGATACCATTGCATGTGATAATGTAAGTTTTAAACTTTTTTCTAATGAAATTTTAGGTGTGGTAGGTGAGTCTGGTTCTGGAAAAACGACTGTATCTAACTTAATATTAAGATTAATAGAGCCAACTAGTGGAAATATTCTTTATCATGGAAAAAATATTTTTGAATTTGATAAAAAGCAATTATTTAATTTTAGAAGAAAAGTTCAAGTTGTTTTTCAAGATCCTTTTGCCTCTTTAAATCCTACTATGAATGTTTACGAGATAATTTCAGAACCCTGGGTAATTCATTCAGATTTTCTTGATAAGAAGTTATTTTTTGAAAGGGTGTCTGAACTGTTAATTAGTGTAGGTCTTCACCCAAACGATTCAAGACGATATCCTCATCAATTTTCAGGTGGTCAGAGACAAAGAATTGCAATTGCTAGAGCTTTGGCATTGAACCCAGAAATCATCATATGCGACGAGGCTGTCTCTGCATTAGATGTTTCAATTCAAGCCCAAATAATTAAATTGCTATCAAACCTAAGGGATAAATTTTCATTGTCCTATATTTTTATTGCTCATGATTTGCCTGTTGTGAGAGATTTAGCAGATAGAGTTATAGTTATGAAATCTGGAAAAATAGTTGAAGAAGGAATTGTTGAAGATATTTTTGACAATCCACAACATCCATATACTCAAGACCTTTTAAAGGCTAGTCCATTAGTTAATAAATTGATAAATGGATAATCTAGGTTTGATAAATCTTTTTTTAGACATATCCCAAATCATAATAGCTGACGTAGTCTTATCTGGAGACAATGCACTAGTTATAGGTATGGCTGCATCTCAATTTGATGTAAAATTAAGAAAAAAAATTATATTTTATGGTTTATTAATAGCTGCAATTTTTAGAATTCTATTAGCTTCTATAGCTTCGTATTTAATATCTGTGCCTGGGCTTCTTTTCCTTGCAGGCATTCTTTTATTTTGGGTTTCTTGGACATTTTATAAAGATATAAAAGATTTTAAAGAAGAGGATATATCTTCAGAAATAAATGATGTTGAAAAAAAAGAGAAAGGAAATTTTAAAAAAGCATTAGTAACAATTGCAATAGCAGATTTATCAATGTCGTTAGATAATATTGTCGCTATAACTGCCATTGCACGTGATAATACATCATTATTAATATTTGGTTTGATTTTATCTATCTTGATAATGGCAATATTTGCCACTGCAATCATTAAATTATTAATAAAATATAAATGGATTGCTTATTTAGGTCTTATCTTTTTAGTTTATTTATCATTTGATATGACTTTAGATGGTATTTTGAGTATTTATTCATGGGTTAAATAAGCTTAATAAACTATATAAATTTATTTTAAAGGTTAATAAATTGAGTAATGAAGAAGATATATGGAAAATAGTTAATATAAAAAGAGATGATTATATTAAATTTTCTGATCAAATATTTGATATGCCTGAAACTTTATATCAAGAATTTCGATCAGTTGCTGAACATACTAAAATGTTAAAAAAAGAAGGCTTCAAGGTTACTGAAGGTATTTGCAATATCCCAACTGCAGTAATAGGTGAATATGGGGATCAAGGTCCAATTATCGCTATTATTGGAGAGTTTGATGCTTTGCCGGGACTTAGTCAAGAAGCTGGAATTGCGAAGCAAAAACCTGTTCAAAATATAGATAATGGGCATGGATGTGGTCACAATTTGCTTGGTGCGGCTTCTTTACTTGCTGCATCTGCAGTAAAGGATTGGATAAAAAAAAATAATATAAAAGCTAGAGTTCGTTATTATGGATGTCCAGCCGAAGAAGGGGGCGCTGCTAAAACATATATGGCGCGTGATGGAGGCTTTAAGGATGTTGATACAGCTATTAGCTGGCATCCAGCTACATTTAACTCTGTAAACAAACCAAATTCATTGGCTAATATTAGAATTGATTTTACATTTTTCGGAAAAGCTGCACATGCAGCAATAGCGCCTCATCTTGGAAGAAGTGCTTTAGATGCCATAGAATTAATGAATGTAGGTGTAAATTATATGAGAGAACACATGCCTGTATCTGCAAAAATTCATTATGCATATATGGATGCTGGTGGGAATGCAGCCAATGTTGTTCAAGCCAAAGCAACAATTCGACATTTAATCAGAGCTTCAGATTTAGTTGAATTAAGAAGCTTAGTAGATAGAGTTTATAAAATTGCTGATGGAGCAGCATTAATGACTGAAACAAGAGTAGAAAAAAAAGTCTATAGTGGAGTTTCTAATTTATTAGGCAATGGAGCTTTAGAAGAAATTATGCAAAAAGAATTTGATAAAATAGGCCCTGTAATTTTTGA
>CAZWGZ010000137.1:0-4653 GCA_964633395.1 uncultured Rhodobacterales bacterium | reverse complement strand
TTTGATAGTAGTTATTCATCTCGAAAGTTTGTTACCAAACTTTTCTAGCGACCTACCCAAGAAACTTTGCAGAAATACAAAATTTGTCTCTTCTATTTGGTCTTGCTCTAAGTGGGGTTTACCATGCCATTTCTATTGCTAGAAATGCGGTGCGCTCTTACCGCACCATTTCAACCTTACCAAAAAAATGGCGGTATATTTTCTGTGGCACTTTCCCTAGGGTTTCCCCTGCTGGATGTTATCCAGCACTTTATTTCTGTAGAGCCCGGACTTTCCTCTATTTTAAAATAGCAACTACTCAACTCTCTGACTAAATAACTGATATATTGATATTAAATTTGGTCAAGAAATAAATTGATAAATCTATTGCTTATTCAAAATTAATCTCTTCATATAATATCTGTAATTTTAACCATTCATCTTCAGCTAAAGATAATTCTTCTTTAATATTTGATATTTCGCTAATAGTTTTATCAAATATTTCTCTATGTTCTTTATATAGATCTTTTTTGCTCAATAAACTTTCTGATTTTAATAATTGAGCTTCCAGCTTTTTTATTGTAACAGGCAAAGCCTTTAAATTATAAGTATCTTTGAAACTTAACTTTGTTTTAGAAGAGACGTGTTTAGATAGATTATTTTTCTTTAAATCTTTATCTTTACTTTTTTGTATTTTATTAAATTTTAAATTTTTTAATTTTGAAAATCCATATTTATTATAATATTCAGAAAAATTTCCTGAATGTTGCAGTATTGAATTGTCATTTTCAAAAACTAAAAGTTTACTAATAGTTTGATCAAGAAAATATCTATCATGACTAATAATTAAAACTGTTCCATCATAATTTTTAATACTGTTTTTTAAAAGATTTAAAGTTTCAAAATCTAAATCATTTGTAGGTTCATCTAAAATTAAAAAATTATGTTCATTTAAAAATAACTTTGATAACAATAATCTTACTTTTTCTCCTCCAGATAAAGTTGAGTTTCTTTGCAAAGATTTTTTTTCATCAAATAAAAACTTTTTAAGATAAGATAGGATGTGAATTTTACTGCCTTGAAATTCAACATGATCACCACTCGGTGCTAATGTTTCCCATGGCGTACTATCCAAATCAATAGTTTCTTTATTCTGATCAAAATATTTAATGTTAAGTCTTTCTCCAATTTTAATTTTACCACTTGTTGGAATATAGATACCTTGTAAAATTTTAATTAAAGTAGTTTTGCCACTGCCATTAGCTCCTATAATACCTATTCTGTCTTTGCGTTTAATTTTGTAGTTAAAATTTTTAATTATTTCTTTATTTTCTCTTATATCAGTTTCTGGTTTTTCAAATGAAAATGATAAATTTGACGCTTCAACTATATTAGATCCAGTATTACTAGTTTGATTTAAAGAGATATCAATTGACTTACTTTCGTCAATTTTTTTGTTTGAATAATCTTCATTGAGTTTTTCTAATTCTCGCATTCTTCCCATGTTACGTTTTCTTCTACCTGAAATTCCTTCAACAGACCATTTTGTTTCACTTTTTAATTTTTGTTTAATTTTATGAATTTGATTTTTTTCAATCTCAATTAATTCTTCAGACCACTCATAGAATCCTTTATATTCTCCATCACGCTTTCTTAATTTACCATGATTTAACCAAAACATTCTAGTACCCATTTTATTAAGAAATTCTTGATCATGACTTATAATAACCATAGTAGTTTTCATATTTAATAACTTTTTTTCTAACCAACCTATTGTTGGCAAGTCTATATGATTAGTTGGTTCATCAAGAAGTATAATATCTGGTTCTTTTAAAAGAGCTTTTGCTATAAATACTTTACGAATTTCTCCACCTGATAATTTTTTTGAAAAATCAATATTTTTTAAATTGAGTTCTTCCATTATTTCAGCAATTTTAGAAACATTTGGATGCTCATTATTTTCAGAAATAAATTCTGAAATATTATTTACTAATGGTATTTTGGGGTTTTGTTCTAAATACTCTATTTTTATATTGGGTGCTGTCCAAATTGTACCATTATCAGGTTCATGAAGTTTCTTTAAAGTTTTTAACAAAGTACTTTTACCAGATCCATTTTCTCCAACTAAAATAATACGATCTTGTTTGTGGATTGAAAAGTCTACTTTATTAATAAGCGTTTTACTTGCTTGAGAGATTTGGAGATTTTGAACTGTTATTAGAGGAATTGTCATATTTACCTTATTTATTTTTTTTGAATAATATCCCAAGCATTATTAATTTCTTGAAGTCTAGAAGTGCTTTTTTCAATAAAATCTTCTGGCATACCCTTTGCAATTAGACGGTCTGGGTGGTGATTGATGGCTAACTTTTTCCATTTACTTTTTATTTCTTTAATAGGAGTATCTTCAGACACTCCTAAAACTTGGAATGGATTTATTTGATTCCCCATATTTGTAGAATATATTCTCTCAAAATCTTTTTCTGAAAATCCAAAAATAAGACTAACTTTTTTTAAATACAATATTTCCTCAGATGAGATTATTCCATCTGCTTTTGCTATAAATAATAATAAGTTTAACAATTCTTCTAATACAGGAGATTTTATTCCTAATAAGTTAGCAATTTGTTGAGCATAAATTTCAAATCCATCTGTTGTGCGTCTTGCTTGATCCCATAGTCGACCGACATTTTTTATCTCATTAATTGGAACATCAACTTTTTTCCTAAAAGCTATTATTTCTTCTTTTGTTACATTTCCGTCAGCTTTAGCCATTTTAGCCGAAAGAACTACAACTCCAATTGTGAAACCTATTTGCTTCAATGCTTTTTCTTCAGATAATTTATCTTTAGGATGAATTTTATCTACTGCATGTCCTGCAATGCCTCCAACAAGTGCTCCCAAAGGGCCTCCAAAAGTAAAACCCGTAGCACTTCCAATGATTTTTCCCCATATACTCATAATTTATTTATTATAGAGTCGTTTCATTGCATACAAGTAAAATAAAAATGGAATACTTCTCTAAATATGTTTAAAAGTAATTATAAAAAGTAATTTACATGGAGATTTTACTGATTTTAAAACATGATTTTACAGGTTTGAAATGTCCTTTACCCGTCTTAAAAGCAAAGAGGGTGTTAAAACAACTGAAAAAAGGTGAAAAAGTTGTTTTCATTTCAGATGATCCCGCAAGCCCTATTGATTTTTCACATTTTTCTGAAAATGAAGGTTATGATCTTTCTATAACAACATCTGAATTTGGTAAGCATTTTTTTACGTTATCTAAACCTTTATTATAGGAGTTTTAAATAGTTTGCTATGAACTTTTTTAGATCTTTAATGTTTAATATTCAATTTTATATAGGTACAAGCCTTTTGGTTACCTTATGTTTACCATGTCTACTATTTCCTAGACCCATTGTATTATTTGTAAATCGAATATGGTGCCTTATAATGATAAAAGGTATGAAATGGTGGCTTAATCTAGATATTAAAGTTATTGGTGAATTGCCTCCAGATGATAAAGTAGTTATATATGCAATTAAACATCAATCAGCTTGGGAAACTGTTTTTTGCACTGATTTTTTTTCCATGCCTTCAATAGTCTTAAAAAGAACATTAATTTTCTTACCTGTTATAGGTTTGTATTTTTTAAGATCAGGCGCTATTCCTATTAGTAGAGATCAAGGCATTAATGCTTTAAAAAAAATGGGGCGAAATGCTAAGTTAGCGGTTAAAGAAAAAAGGTCTATGATGATTTTCCCACAAGGAACTAGAGTAAACCCAGGTGTCACCTCGCAAGAAAAGCCTTATTTACCAGGTGTTTTTTTTCTATATTCACAAAGTAAAGTGCCAGTTATTCCTGTAGCCCATAACGCAGGTTTAGTATGGCCAAAGAATAGTTTTATGAAATACCCTGATAGAGTTTCTTCTAAAGCTATTACATTAGAAATTCTTCCAGAAATACCACCTGGTCTCCCAAAAAAAGAGTTTTTAAAACAATTAGAAAAAGCTATTGAAAACACATCTAATAAATTGATCAATATGGAAAAATAATCATGGATGGTTTTATACCACGAAAAGGAAATAACAAACAATTAAACGTCTTGGGTGGAGATCTTCAAGCTTGTCAATCCTCTGATGAAAAAAATGATAATATAGTAACTGGTTTTTATAGAGATAATTGTTGTAATACTGGGTATGATGATCAGGGCCTTCATACAGTTTGCTGTGTAATGACTGAGGAATTCCTGATTTATTCAAAATCTGTTGGAAATGATTTAAGCACTCCAATTTTGGAATATAGTTTTCTTGGTTTAAAAGAGGGGAATTTATGGTGCTTATGCGCATCACGATGGGTTGAAGCCTACCAAGCAGGAAAAGCCCCTAAAGTTATCCTTGAATCGACTAATATAGCCACATTATCTTTAATTGAATTAGATGATTTAAAAAAACATTCTATTAAATAATTATAGTTAGGAGATTTTTTATGCACTTAGACCAAAAAGTTACTGTGTTTTGTACTGATAGCGATACTACTAACGAAGGAAAGATAATAAGAATGAGCAACATTGGAATTGATGTTGAAGTATCAGGTGCTATTATAAAACTTAAGAAACAGAAACCTAATCTTTATGTAGGTTCAATGGCTGGATTAGAGTTTATGGTAAAAAC
>CAZWGZ010000136.1:1444-4802 GCA_964633395.1 uncultured Rhodobacterales bacterium | reverse complement strand
TTATTCAAATGGAGATCAATACATAGGTGAATGGAAAGATGGTCAAAACCATGGGCAGGGTACTTTTACTTATTCAAATGGTGATCAGTACCTAGGTAAATGGAAAGATAGTAAATATGATGGGCAAGGTACTTTTACTTATTTAAATAATGATAAATACACAGGTGAATGGAAAGACAATAATAAGCATGGGAAAGGATTATTTGTTTATTTTAATGGTGATCAATACTTTGGTGAATGGAAAGAGAATAATAAGTATGGATATGGAACCTTTACTTATTCAAATGGAGATAGATACATAGGCGAGTTCAAAGATGGTAAATATAATGGGCTAGGTACTTTTACTTATTCAAACAATGATCAATACGTGGGCGAATGGAAAGATAATAATAAGTATGGGCAAGGAACCTTTGACTGGTCAGATGGAGATAAGTATATAGGTCAATGGAGAAATGATGAAAATCATGGAAATGGTACTTATTTTTATGCAAGTGGAAATAAATACGTTGGTGAGTGGAAAGATAATAACAAGCACGGGCAAGGAACCTTTACTTGGTCAGGTGGAGATAAGTATGAAGGTGAATGGAAAAACGATAAAAATAATGGTCAAGGAACATTTACTTATGAGAATGGAACTATAGAAGAGGGTATATGGAAAGATGGTAATAAAGTTGTTGACTGATAAATGTTTCATAGAAATTACTTAGAAAAAAAACTTCAAATTAAATTCTAAATTTAGAGTTTTTTTACCTCAATGTAGAATTAAAAAAACTATTAATAACAAATCAATACTTATTTTAGACTCTATAACGGCAAGTAGAATTTTATTTTTCTTGGAAAAGGTTTTGATTATTTCTTTTAAATTTTACAATGAAGATTTCAAACATTAGTTTTAAAAATATTCTATATGGAAAAGGAAATTTTTATGCATAAATCTAAAGGCACTCTCTTACGTGCGATGTCATTTGCAGAGACATACGGTTTAAATGCTCCTATTATGCTTGCCCCAATGGCAGGAGCTTGTCCAACATCACTTTCGATTTCCGTAGCCAAAGGAGGTGGTATGGGCGCTTGCGGAGTGCTTATGATGAATCCTGACCAAATCTTTGATTGGGTTAACGAAATGCGGGCTTTTTCTAATGGAACGTTTCAATTGAATACGTGGATACCAGACCCTGATCCAGTTCGTAATATAGATCATGAGGTAAAGCTTCGACAATTTCTTGCACAATGGGGCCCTGAAGTTTTGGAAACTGCAGGTAATTCGTCATCACCAAATTTTACCAGTCAATGTGAAGCTATGTTAGAAGCTAACCCAAAAGTAATTTCTTCAATCATGGGTCTTTATCCATCTGATTATATTTCTCGTATGAAAATTAAAAATATCAAATGGTTTGCTACTGTAACAACTGTTGCTGAAGCCATTCAAGCGGAACAAGCCGGAGCTGATGTTATTGTTGCACAAGGTATGGAAGCAGGAGGGCACCGCGGCTCTTTTATTGCCTCTACAGCAAGTGAAAATTTAGTGGGCTTATTCTCTCTTTTGCCTGCTGTTATAAATGCAGTTGATGTTCCAGTAGTTGCAACAGGCGGGATTGCAGATGCAAAAGGCGTGGCCGCCGCCCTTGTTTTAGGCGCTTCCGCAGTACAGATAGGAACTGGTTTTCTTCGATCACCCGAAGCAAAAATACCTGAAGTATGGGCAGATGCTATTGCTTCAACAAATCCTGAGGATACTATTGCTACTCGAGCTTTTTCTGGTCGTTTGGGGAGAAGTATACGTAATAAATATGCAGTGGCTGCAAGTTCAAAAGATGCTCCTGAACCGGCTCCATACCCAATTCAACGTCATTTAACTCAAGGGATGAGGAAATTCGCCATTGAATCTAAAAAATTGGATGGAATGCAAACCTGGGCAGGTCAGTCAGCTAAACTTGCTCCGAATGTGTCAGCATCTAAAACGGTAATTTCTTTCTGGGAGAATGCAAAGGCAATTTTAGAATAAAGCTCTAACCTTTTTTAGATATTATATATGGAGGACGTTTGGAATAAATTACCTCATTCAATAATTATTACTTTCCAAGTAAGACTAACAAATGCTGCTCTGTGATGTTATATTACATCGTTAAATGATATTAATTATAGGTCTTTATTAGCTCTAAATAAATCCTTTTTGCATTTTTATAAGTTCTTAATTGTATTTTAATTATTATTTGGTACAAGTTAATTGCATTCATGAGTTATTTTTTCTAATGCAACTATTGCTATTACTTAAATACTTTAATTTTAAAAATAGAAACAAGGATTAATTTTCATGAAACCTGGTGATAAATTTTATTTAATTGAGAACCCTGACATTTATTCTATAATTATAGATGAAAAAATTATGAATAATATTCCTCATTTTAATCTTATAATTTATAGAGGGCAATCAGAAACTAAAACTTGTTTAAGCAAAATTGCAATTGAGACTTTTTATCAAAAATCTCCATCTGTTAAAACTAGTTTTTTTAATTCTTAAATTTAAGTTAAAAGGAAATTTTAAATAATCATCTTTTATTAATAAGAGGATTATTTTAATTAAGTGTATATTTAACTTCAATTATTATTAATGTTTATATTATAATTTTACATCAAATAAATATTATTTTTTGTTTAAGTTACATTTAATTATATTATAATAATATCATATATTCTCAATTTTGAAACAAGTTATAAGTTACAAGTTGTATCATTTGAAAGGTATAAAAGAATGAATTTTAAATCTAACTTTGAGAATGATTCTATATCTTTATTTCAAATTAAAAAAGAATATTTTGAAGAATTATACTTAGTAGCAAGTAATCCTGTTATTTGGGAACAACATCCTGAAAGTGACAGATGGAAAAAAGAAAAATTCTCAATTTTTTTCGAAAATGGACTTCAAAATAAATTTGGTTTTTTATTAATTTTTGATAAATATAAGAAAGAAATAATTGGTTCAACAAGGTTTTATTCTTATGATGAAGAAGAAAAGGCTATAAGAATAGGTTTTACTTTTATTGCTCAAAAATATTGGGGAACTTCTATAAATCTTCAAGTTAAAAAAATGATGCTTGATTATACATTTAATTTTTTAGATAAAGTATACTTTGATATAGGAATAAATAATTTTCGTTCAAGAAAAGCAGTTGAAAAATTAGGTGCAAGATTGTTTCTTGATAATAAAAAAGGAAATGTAGTTTACATACTTAAAAAAAATGAATTTATTAATTAACTTTCTAATAGAACAGTGCACCAAACTTTAAAAAACAATAAAATTGCTAAATAATTGAATATATAAATATTATAATTCTATTTCTTATGAAATTAAAGTTGG
>CAZWGZ010000136.1:0-1344 GCA_964633395.1 uncultured Rhodobacterales bacterium | reverse complement strand
GTTGTTATGGATCATAACATTAATCCACTTAAAAATATTAAAGATACAAATACAAGGCATATGATTATGCAAGTTTTATCATGGATGTGGTGTATTATATTTTCAATGTGGTTTGGTAGTATGTGGGTATTTGGAATTACTGCAATTGCACATTTATTAATATTATTTGCTGTTGCAATTACTGTTGCAACTTTTGAAACTGCAAAAAGGAAACCTAATTTTTTTATTAAAAATGGTTATCATACTCCAAGTCGAAGCCGTGCTATATATTATGAAGGTAAAAGGATTGAGTTAGATCCTAATGATAAAGGTGGAGAACATGAATAAGTATAATAAATTTCTAAATATTATTACCTATATAGCTTGAAATAATCAATTTCTTTTAAACGTCATATATTAAAATTATAAATAATTATTTATAATTGATTAATTTAAATATTTATTTTTATATTAGCTAACTTTTAAACTCTAAATATATTCTTTTAATTTTTTTTTGAATGATTATATAATTTTTATTGATATTTAAAATGATTACTAATGGAGATATAGAATGTTTAGCTCACTAGATTTGGGACTTAAAGATAAAGTAGCTATTGTTGCTGGAGGTGGGGCATTAGGTGAAGGTATTGGAAATGGTAGAGCGGCCTCAATCCTTTTAGCTGAGGCTGGCGTCAGAGTTCTTGTTGTTGATAAAGATGAAGAATTAGCTAACAATACAGTGAAAATGATTAAAGATAGAGGTGGAGAAGCGCTAGGTATTAGAGGTGATTTAATACAATCAGATCAATGCAAGAGAGTTGTAGATTTTGTGTTAAAAAATTGGGGTAGACTAGATATTCTCGATAATAATATTGGGATTGATAGCAAATTATCTGTTGTTGATGAGACAGAAGAATACTGGGATCGTGTTATGGAAGTTAATTTAAAACCAATGTTCCTTATGTCTAAATACGCTATTCCAGCCATGATTAATTCTGGAGATGGCGGTTCAATCGTAAATATTTCGTCGATTTCAGCGACAAGACCAAAAGGTTTAACTGTTTACTCAGCATCAAAGGGAGCGGTTCTTTCATTAAGTCAGGCAATGGCAGTTGATCATGGTGGAGACGGAATAAGAGTAAACTGTATTTTGCCAGGCCCTGTTTACACCCCCATGGTGTACTCTTCTGGCATGACTGAAGATCGTCGCTCCATTAGGCAAAATGCGTCTCTTATTCAAGTAGAAGGAGATGGTTGGGATGTAGGTAAAGCTGTAGTTTATCTTTCCTCAAGTTGGGCAAGATATGTTACTGGACAGTTGATGGTTGTAGATGGTGGATGCTCGTTGTCTGCAAAGCCTCGAGG